>CAYHRZ010000349.1:0-6016 GCA_964359125.1 uncultured Klebsiella sp.
CCTCGGGCGTGAGCAGCGTGACGGCGTGCAGGCGTCCCCGGTCGTGCTGGTCCCCCGTCCACCGCCCGCAGTCGAGGTTCATCGCCGAGAGTGGCCCCTCGATGCGGCGGTAGAGGTCGTTGACCAGCGCCCGCGTGGGGCTCACCAGCAGCACCCGGGCTTCGCCCGTGCCCCCGGGGCGCACGCGCTCGGCCACGGGCGCCAGGTAGGCCTCGGTCTTGCCCGAGGCGGTGGGGGCGCAGAGCAGCGTGTCGCGGCCAGCGAGGATGGGCGCGGCCGCTTCCAGTTGCACGGGGGTGGGCGTGGGGAAACGCGCCAGGAAGGCGGGCCAGGCCCGGGGCAGGGCCGCGCGGAGTTCGGCGGGCCTCACCGGTGGCTACGCGAGCGCGGCGAGCGCAGCTGCGGGGTCCCGGCGGTAGATGTCCCAGAACTCGACCGCCATGCGCGCGGCGTCGCGGGTTGTTTCGACCCGCCCCTGGTCCCAGGCCCCGACCAGCGCCCGGCGCAGGCGCTCGCGGTGGGCGTCGGGGGCGCCTAGGTTGGGGTGAAGCTGGCGGGCCAGGAGGTACACCCGGTCCCCCAATTCGCCGAGCGAGGTGCGGCGCACGGGCTCGAGGGGCACGACGAACTCCGGCTCTCGGCAGATGCCCCGCAGCACGCGGTCGATACCCTCGAGAGGCGTAAACGCACACAGCACCGCGAGTGGTTGCTCCTTGGCGTAGCGAGAGGGGATCTTGCGGTGGACCTCGTGGCCCCCGCGGTAGACTCCGTCGGGTTCGAACGACAGCGACCGCGGCGGCAGGGCGCCGATGGCCAGGTACTTGAGCACGTACTCGGCCATCGTTCGCGAGGTGGTGCCCAGGGTGTCGAGGTACTCCGCCTCGTCGAGCAGGACCAGGAGACCGCCGTAGCCCGCGTCCTCGGCCCAGGCGGCGACGCCGCCGAGCAGGTGGGCCATGAGCTGGCCGAAGGTGCGGTAGTCGGGCAGCGCGAGCAGTTGGCCCTTCCAGCCGCGGCGATCCATCACTCGGCGGAACTCGTCCATCCACATGGGCTCGCCCTCGGCGTAGGCGATGGTGTCGGCGACGAGTTGGGCGTCGTGCTCGTGGGCACACGCCCACGCGGCCGGGCTGAGCCAGCGGTGGAACCGGGCGCCGCCGACCTTGGTGTGACGCGGGCTCTGCGACAGGCGCTCGACCAGCGGCCGCAGCCCACGGCGCGGGTCGTCGGGGTAGGCGATGTTGCTCGCCAGCGCCCGGTACAGTCGCACCGGCTGGGACGGTGGCAGTTCGATAGCGTCGAAGCTCGCGCGTGCCACGAGCCAGTTGGCGGCGCGGGCCTGGCTCTCGGCTACCTCCACGAGGTGGGACTTCCCGGTGCCGTAGCCCCCGCAGAGCACTTGCATGCCGCCCCCGCCCCGGACGAGCTCCCCGATGGCGGTGAGTTCCCGGTCCCGGTCCACGGTGAGTTGGTCGAGGCCGTGGGTGGGCACGACCCCCATCCGCAGCGCCTCGAGGCACTGCCGTAGCTCCGGGGCCCCGACGGGGATCTCTGAGCCAGCCGGGGTCGGAATCCGGGCGTCGGTGGCGGCAACCACGCCGGGGCGCTGGACGGCCACCGGCGCCGTCTGCGGGCGGCTCGGGGGCGCGAGGGCCGTCGTGGTGGGGGAAGTCGGCACCGTGACCGCCTTGGCCACGGCAGGTTTGCCCCTGGGGGATTCGTCGAGCACGGTGACGTGGTGGGCGTTGAGCCGGTACGGGAGCCCCGGTCGTGCGTCGAAGGCCACCGTCCAGGTGCGGCCCCCTGCAACCACGCCGACGACCTTCCCCCGGCCGAAGACCGGGTGTACCACACGCGCGCCCACGTGTGACATCAAAACTCCTCACCGCCACCGCCCGCGAGGACGGTGAGCTCGGCAGCGCGACCGGCGAGGGTCCGCAACTGCGCGGCGTTGACCCTCCCCGGCGCCTCCCGCTGCGCGTGGAGCATGTCGACGGCGGCTTTGACGAATGCGCGCCGGTGGGCGACGTCGAACGACGTCTGCGCGGTTTCGCGGGCGAGGTCGCGGAGGTTCTGGTGTTGTACGTCGGTGGCCTGGGGGCCGCCGTGGGCCACGGCGAAGAGATCCAGGATGCGCAGGCCGATTTGGAAGAGCAGTTCCTCGGGATCGAGGTCCAGGTTTTCGAGGTCGATCACCGCCGCCTGCGGGCTTCGCGCCGAGAGCGCCGAGGGCCCCTTCAGCCGCTGCTGCAAGGCGGGGTACTCGGGCACGAGTTGGGTCATGAACTCGGGTGGCACCGCGTACAGGCAGAGCAGACCCGGCAGCTGCTCGCGCCCGCAGAGGTCGATCAACTGGCGGAGGTTGTCGGCCACGAGTCGACGGCGGCGGGGGGCCAGCGACAGCACCCGGTCGATCTCGTCGAAACACAACAACAACCCGGGCGTGCCGATGCCCTGGAGGGTCTGGCAGAGGCTACGCACCATGCGAAAACCGGTTTCGTTGTCGACGAGTTCCCGGATGCCGAGGTGGCGCACCTCGGTGAGGTTCACGTCTTCGCCGCGCAGCCAGCTCGCGACCAACTCCGAGGTGGTCGCGTCGCCCGCGATCTCGGCCTTGAGGAAGGCCACCACCGCCGACCGGAACGAGGCCGAGTCGACCGGGATGCGACGGACGGTGCCGTCGATCCATGCCACGATCTCCTCGTCGGTGGCTTGTTTGCGGCGCTCGTCGAGCGCGGTCAGCAGGGTCTGGTCGATGCCTCGGGCGGGTGGACAGTCGGGATCCTCTGGTGGCCACGCCAACTCGCGGGCCACGGCGGCGTAGATCTGCTTGGGATGGTCGAAGGGACACTCGGCAGGGGAGATCCCGACGATCGCGGAGCACATGCCCAGTTCCCAGGCGCGTTGCCGCACGCAGTACAGGAAGTGGGTCTTGCCGCCGCCGTAGTAGGCCTGCACCAACTTGAAGGCGGAGCCCCGGCCCGTTTGTGCCATGGGCTCCAGGTACTCGGTGCGCAATACCGCGAGGGTGCCGAGATTGCCCACGTTGAGGTGGTCGATCCCCACCTCGGGGGGCTGCCCCGCCTCGCCGACCCGCTGCAGGATGGAGCGCGCGAGGTTTGGGGTGGCGGCGCTCATGCGGACTCCTTCGAGAATCGAATCGTGAGTTGGTACTGGCCCTGGCCCGCCGCGTCTTCCACGAAGAACACCCGCTGCTTGTCGCGCGTGCTGTCGCCCGTGGCGGGGCCTAGAGATAGTCGCCAGCCGTCGAGCGACAAGGCGGCGTCGCGCCGAAGGCGCCAGAGGTCGTATGTGAACTGTGCGCGCGGGTAGGGGACGAACTTCGTGGCCTGGGGGTCGACCCGGAAGGCCTTGGGTTGCCGGGCCAGCGCGAGTTCGGGCAGCAGGGCCGCCAGCGAAACCCAGTCGTTGTTCTCCTCGTCGCGGGTTCGCCGCCAGGAGCGGAACAGCGCACGGTGGAAGTCGGCCGGGTTCCAGTTCTTCCCCTCCAGGCTGGCCACCGCCTTCGCCCGGGCGGCGAGCATCGCGCCGGCCTCGGCCCGGCAGGTGGCCACCGGGCAGCGGCCGAAGGTGAGTTCTGCTCGGTCGTTCTCCACGTCGATGCTAGCCCCCAGCGGTGCCAGGCGCAGCTCCAGTGGGTCCCGGGAGACGACCACCAGCGGAAAACCCTCTGCTTCGGCGCCGGCCTTCAGTCCCTCCGCGAGGCGTTGCCGTCGGCCCGTGCGCTCGGCCTCGAGCCAGGCCTGGGCGCCGGCGACCAACGCCGCTAGGTCCGTGCTGCCCGCCTTCTCCGCCAGCAGCGCCGCCTTGGCGAGCCTCTTGGGATCCCCCGCCTCGGCGGCGCGTGCGAGAGCGTTGCAGGCCTTGGCCTGGGTGGTGAGGGCCTTGGCGGCCGACTTCAGCGACAACGGATCGAGGGGGAGGCTCGGCATGCCCGGCAGCCTATGCACCGACTCGGCCAAAAAATGGCCGGGCGGATAAAAACGGGCGGCCAAGTCTCCGGCGCATCGTCCCAAGGGAACCGCGCCGCCCACCCTCCCCGCCGCCGAGCCCCGCGCGCCCGCCCCGCCGCCCGCAGCCCTCACCCCAGCCGCAGTGGCCGCGCCGTGTCGACCTCGAAGCTCACGTCGACCTCGTCGCCCTCCACCAGGGGGCGGGCCACCTTCTTGGGGACGAGGAGAATGGCCCCGTGCGACTTGCTCGCGAAGATGCTGGTGTTCCAGGTGCGCCCATTCACGGTGGCCCGGATCGGCGTCCGCCCGAACGCGGCCAGCGCGGGGGGGCGCGCGGCCTCCGGGACGGTGACCAAGAGCACGCCGTTCGGCGTGGGCCAGCGCCAGAGCGGGGCGGAGAAGGCGGGCACGGGGAACCAGGGTGGGTGGTCGGTGGTTGTAAGCTGAACCCTCCTCCCGCGTTACCCCCCCGACCCATGCTGCTCGGCCTCTCGCCCGCCCTCGCTGCCTCGGTGGCCATCCTGCCGCTCGACGGCCGGGGCGTCGATGCCAACGCGGCGCGCGACGCGACCGACGCGCTCCGCGACGCGGTGGTAGCGGACGGCCGGGCCGACGCGCCCACCCTCACGGCGCTCGCCGACGCGCTCACGGCAGGCCACGAGAGTGAGCTGCGAAAGGCGCGCGACCGCTATGCCGCCGGGCGGAAAGCCTGGGAAACGGGCGACACCCAGGTCGCCATCGCGTCGCTGACCGAGTCGTTGCGACTGCACGGCCTCGCCCGGTCCGAGTGGGCCCGGCGGGCGGAGGAGGCGGACGCGCACTGGATCCTCGCGCAGTGTTTCCTCCGCGAGGGACGGGTGCTGGAGGCCCGGACGGAGTTGGAGCGGGTCGGCGCCCTCTGGCCCGGCTACACCCGCAGCCGGGGCACGGCCGGGCCGGTGCCCACGAAGATGCTGGCCGAGGTGGAACTGGGACTGGCGCGCGAGGCCTGGACGCCGCCCGACGAAGCCGAAGTCGACGCGCTGTTCCGCGCCCTGCAGGTGGACTGGGTGGTGGTGGGCGTCGTCGACGCCACCGGGCTGGTGCGCTTGCGGGGCTACGAGACTGGGGGCGGCGAGTTCGAGGTCAGCGACCGCGTGGCGGTGCCGGTCGACACGATGGAGGGCGCCTGGACGGCCTTGGCCACGCAGGTCGGCGGCTACGCCTCTCGGGCCGACGGCGGCGGCCCCTCGCCGGTCGCCGTCGCCGACGACGAGGCGCTGGTCGACGACGACGCCTTCGCGGGGCCGCTAGGCGAGGACCCCGACGACGACGGCGACGCCGAGGGCGTGATGTTGCCGAGGCCCGCCGAGACGGCGCCCGCGCGCACCTCCACGCGCGCCGTCCGCATCAAGGAGACCGGGACCGTTCGCTACGACGACCGGCCCGTCACCTCCCGCTGGTGGTTCTGGACGCTCGTGGTCGGCGCCGTCGGCGGCACCACGACCGCCGCCATCGTCCTTTCCCAGCCCCCCGACGTGGTCACCGTGCAAGACGAGGACCAGTGGTCGGTGGCCATCCTGTCGCCCTCTGATTGACAAAGCGGGCGGATCCCCCTAGGTTCGCCCGTTCGCCTATGCCCGGGTAAGAAAACCATGCGCGTCGTTTGCGATAACTGCGGTGCTTCCTACAAGATTCCCGACTCGAAGCTCACGCGCGAGGTCAACAAGGCCACGTGCCGCAAGTGCGGCAACCCGATTCTCATCCGCCGACCGGAACTAGCGGGGAAAGAAGCGGCGGCCAGCGGCGCCCCGGCTCCGGGCGACGAGCGGACCTTGATCACCAGCGCGGCGGAGTTGGAGCGGCAGGCGCGGGCGCGGGCCAGTTCCTCGCACAGCATCGACCAGGGCGCAGTGGATCCACGTCCTACGCAGGTTTCGCCCGACAACTCGCACACCGAGGCGACCGTCCCTCGCGACGAGTTGGCCGAGCGCAGCGCCATGGCCAGCGCCCAGGTGCCGTTCATCCCAGCGCCCCCGCCGTCGGGCGCGTACGTCTCGACC
>CAYHRZ010000350.1:0-6009 GCA_964359125.1 uncultured Klebsiella sp.
ACACCGGGGCCGACACCGGGGCCGACACCGGGGCCGACACCGGGGCCGACACCGGGGCCGACACCGGCGGCGACAGTGCCGGGGACACCGCCGACACCTCCGCGAAGCCCGACGACGCCGACGGCGACGGCTGGGCCCCCGCCGACGGCGACTGCGACGACACCGACCCCGCCGTGAACCCCGGGGAGACCGAGGCCTGCGACGGGCTCGACAACGACTGCGACGGCTCGCTCGACGAGGGCGTCGCGGACACATGCTACGAGGACGCCGACGGCGACGGCTACGGCAACGGCAGCGTCAGCGTGGAGTCCTGCAGCTGCCCGGCCGGCTACGCCGCGCTCGCTGGCGACTGCGACGACACCGACGCGAGCGTGTACGGCGGCGCCGAGGTGTGCGACGGGGTCGACAACGACTGCGACGGGGTCGTCGACTTCGACTTCGACGTGCCGGGCGACTACCCGACGATCCAGGACGCCATCGACGCGGCGAGCAGCGGCGACACCATCTGCGTGGCCAGCGGCACCTACACCGAGACCCTCGACTTCTCCGGGAAGGACCTGGTGGTCGACGGCTACGAGGGCAGCGACAGCACCACCCTCGACGGCGACGGCACCGGCCCCGTCGTCACCTTCGCGACCGGCGAGAGCGCCGCAGCCACCTTGCGCGGCTTCACGGTCACCGGCGGCGAGGCCGAGGACGGCGCCGGCATCTACGTCAACGCCGCCGACCCCACGCTCGAGTCGCTGGTGGTGACCGGCAACGAGTGCAGCGGGGCGTACTACTACTGTAGCGGCACGGGGGTGTACCTGACCGACTCCTCGGCCACGCTGAGCGACGTGTCGATCCGCGAGAACGAGACGGACTTCCCGGGCAGCGGCGGTCTGGCCTACGGCTGGGGCACCGGCGCCTACGTGTACGGGGGGGCGCCCGTGTTTTCCGACGTCGACATCATCGACAACGAGCACTACGCCACCGCCACCATCTCCTATGTCACCGCCTACGGCGTGGGCATGTACGCCGGGGCGACGGATCTCGTGTACGCCGGCGGCACCATCTCCGGGAACAGTTTCGCGGCCTCGGGAAGCGTCACTCGCCCCGGGGCGGCGGGCGGAGGCATCTACTTCGCCAGCGGGACCCTCGACATCTCGCAGGTGGTGTTTGCCGACAACGTGTTGGAGGCCTACACCGCGACGGGCTGTGCGCTACTCGCGGTGTCGGGCACGGTGACGGTGAGCAACAGTCTCTTCGCCCAGAACCGCTGCGACGGTGACTCCCAGGCCAACGGCGGCGGCGTCTACGTGGGGTCCACCACCCTGGCCCTCAGCAACGTGGACCTGGTGGGCAACGCGCTCACCGGCACCAGCACCAGTGGCGGGGGCGTGTACCTCACCGGGTCTTCGGTCGTGACCCTGCTCAACACCGGGGTGGTTTCCAACACCTCCTCCGGCACCACCACCGCCGCGGGCGACGGCGTCGGCGGGACCGGCTCGCCGAGCTTCACGTCGACCTACTCCAACTACTACGACAATGGCAGCGACCCCTTCGACACCGTGAGCAACCCCGTTGGCGCCGACGGCAACATCGAGGTGGATCCCCTATACACCGACACCGCCGCGGCCGACGGCGTGGACTGGGACCTGCACCTCGCCTCCGGCTCCACCTGCATCGACGCGGGGGATCCTGCCGTACTCGACGCGGACGGGACGACCAGTGACATTGGGGGGTACGGCGGGCCGAACGGGAGCTGGTGAGGAATACCCGGCGAAGGTCCATGACCTTCGTGATTTGCCTCGGATCATGCGTGGGTCGCAGGTGCATGACGGCAATGGCGCCCGGTCGGGCGAGATCAGCCTCGGTTCTTGCCGTCCCCCTGATGGGCGACTAAGTGGCCATGGAACGTGGCCGAGAATCCGGCCATATTCCGGAGCACGTCATGCGCACCTTCCACCTGCCTCTCCCCGACGACCTGCACGAGGCATTGCGCCGGGAGGCGACGGCCGACCATCGCCCTGCGACGGAACTTGCCCGCGACGCCCTCGCCGGGTGGCTGCAGACGCGCCAGCGCGAGCGGGTGGCCGGCGAGATCCGACGGTTCGCCATGGCGCAGGCTGGCTCGGATCTCGACATCGACGCCGACCTCGAGCGGGCGGGGGTCGACCACCTGCTGGCCGGCGAGTCTTCGTGAAGCGAGGGGACCTGTACCTTGCCGCGCTGCATCCTCGCTCTGGCGCTGAGATCCATGGAGACCGGCCGGTCCTCGTCGTCTCGCACGACAGCTTCAACGGCGTTCCCACGTGGAAGTCGGTGACCGTTGTCCCGCTGACCACGTCCGCGAACCAGGCTCGGCGGGGTCCAACGGCCGTTCCGATCCCCGACGGCGCCGGTGGCCTTCGTGGGGAGGGCATCGCAGTGTGCCACCAGATCACGACCCTCGACCGCGCGAAGCTCACCCGGCGGCTGGGGGCGCTCCCGGCTGATGTCCTCGCCGCGGTCGAAGCAGGGATCAAGGCGGCGCTCGACCTGTCGTGACTCGTGATTGCGGCCTCCTCACCGCCTCGTCGCTCACCTCGCACTCCCATTGTCCCCATGAACCCCACGGCGGGCCGAACGGGGCCTGGTGAACAAAAAGACTCCTTCGTCCTGCATCCAGGTGATTTGCCCTAGCATCGGGCTAGCCGCCGGGTCCATCGCGGCAATGGCCGAAGGAGCCGCGCCTCGCTGCCGCACGGCGCGCTCAGCCATCAGACTTCCCGAGGGCGCCAAGACGCACTTGACCGACGATTCGGTATCGCCTATGATACCATCGTGGTTCTCGTCCTCGACACGAACGTCCTGATCTCGGCCCTTCGCTCACGGCGGGGAGCATCGTTCCGGCTGCTCTCGATGGTCGGCACCGGACGATTCGACATCGCGCTCTCGGTGCCGCTCGTCCTCGAGTACGAAGGCGTCGCCGCCCGGATGCTCGCCGACCTCGCGGTCTCGGCCGGCGACCTCTCAGACATCCTCGACCACCTCTGCTCCGTCGCCATCCACCGCCCCGTCTTCTTCCTCTGGCGCCCCGCGCTTCCCGACCCCAAGGACGACATGGTTCTGGAACTGGCGGTCGACGCTGGAGCGCCGGTCATCGTCACCTTCAACCTTCGCGACTTCGCCGGCGTCGACCGCTTCGGCATCCGCGCGCTGGCGCCGCGTGAGTACCTTCAGGAGATCGGAGAAATCAGATGAGCACGATCAGCATCCGCCTCCCAGAGTCGCTTCACGACGGCATCCGCGAGGCTGCCCGCCGCGAAGGCATCTCCATCAACCAGTTCATCGCGAGTGCGGCCGGCGAGAAGCTCGCCGCTTGGGCGACGGAGGAGTACCTCGCTGCGCGAGCGCGACGCGGTGACCGCGTGAAGTTCGAGGCCGCGCTGAGCCGGGTGCCCGACCGGGAGCCCGACCCCGAGGACACGATCTGACCGGTTCACGCTCGCTTTCGTGGCGAGCGAACCTCCGGCGTGTCGAGCACATGGGTCCATTGTCCCCATGAACCCCAAGGCGGGCCGCCGGGTGCCTGGTAGCGCTGTCGGCCGGTCGAAAACGGCCGGTCAAGGAACCCGCAATACTGCCACCTCGTATTGGGTGATCTCGTCGTCGTGCGTCATCAATGTGAGCCCCTCGCACAGCGCCTGAGCCACCAGCATCCGGTCGAAGGGATCATGGTGGTAGGGCGGGAGGACGACGGCTTCCCGCGTGTGTCGGAAGTGGACCGGCAACTCGGTGAACCCCGCGGCCACGATGCCGTCCTCCACGGACTCGGGCAGGCGGAGCTTCCCGAGACTGACCTTGAGGCCCAATTCCCACGCCGTGGCAGCGCTCACGTAGACCTCCTCAGCGTCCGCGATCGCACGGACCATCGCGGCCGAGAGGCGCGGGTCCGCGGCCTTCCACCACAGGAAGACGTGGCTGTCGAGCAGGAGCCTCATTCGGGGCTGTCGCCGCCGAGCATGAGCGCAGCGATCGTGGCGTCGGCGTCGTCGAAGTCCGGCGCGAACCACACCCGGCCCTCCCAGCCGCCCGGCCGCCGCGCGGGCTGCGCAGCCAACGCAACCAGTCGCGCGGCTGGCTTCCCGTTGCGCGCGATCACGATCTCCTCGCCCGCTGCAGCACGCTGGACCAGCTCGGAGAGGTGGGTCTTGGCGTCGTAGATGTTCACGGGGTTCATGTCCAGAGGATAGCGTCCCTGACCAAGCTGGTCAAGCGCGGTCGCCGCGGATCATCCCTCGGCAGTGGGGGACGACGCTGCCGCGCGTTCACGGTGAGACGACTTCACCGTGACTCTCCTCGGTAGCAAAATCTAACGCCTTCAAGCTAGACTTATTGGCGACCGGACATCCGAGGTGTCGATGGCGTGGACCCATTGTCCCCATGAACCCCACGGCGGGCCGAACGGGAGCTGGTGAGGGCGGCCCCCCGGAGCCTTGCCGCCTCGCCGCCCGTGCTACCCTCCGGCCACCCGGGCAACGAGGTCCACCGTGAACGCCTTCTCTTGGGTCCTGCAGGTACTCGCCGCGCTGTTGTACACCGCGTCCGGGGTGATGAAGGTGTTCATGTTCGACGAAGTCAGCGGGGATGTCCCGTCCTTTGGCGCGCTGCCCCGCGAGGCCTGGGCCGCCCTCGGGGTGACCGAGTTGGTGTGCGTCGTGGGGCTGGTACTCCCCGCCGCGCTGGGCTGGAACCCGAAGCTCGCCGCGTTGGCGGCCACGGTCTTGGCGCTCGAGAGCCTCGTGTTCATCAGCGTCCACGTGCAATACGGCGAGGTGGGATCCACCGTGTTCAGCGCCGTGCTGGGCCTCGCGATGGCCTTCCTGGCCTACCGCCGCACCCAGCCGCGGCGTTGACCGCACCCCCATCGGCGCGTATCGTCAGCGGGTGACTACCCCGCTCTCGTCTACCGTTCGGTCGCGACGCATCCGTGTGATGCTATCGGCTCTTTTCCTGCTCTTCGGCTTCTTCCTACACGGACTGAGGGTGGTCGCTGCCCAGGAACCCGTCCCCGACGCCACCACGGCCGGAGCGGCGTCGACGGCGAGCGAAGCGCCGGTGTCGACGATCCCGGTCATCGGGAAAGACGGCGGCCAGGGTGGCACGGTGGTGGTGGTGCCCATCGAGGGCACCATCGACCTCGGCCTGGCCCCCTTCGTGCGCCGGGTGCTGGAAGAGCACCCCGACGCCCTGGCGCTGGTGCTCGAGGTCGATACCTTCGGCGGGCGCGTCGATGCCGCCGTGCAGATCCGCGACGCGCTCCTGGAGGCGCCGATGCCGGTGGTGGCCTACGTGAACCACCGCGCCATCAGCGCCGGCGCGCTCATCACCTACGCCGCCAACACGATCGTGTTCGCCCCCGGCGCCAGCATGGGCGCGGCGACCCCCATCGAGTTGCAAGGCGGCGAGGCCGAGGCCGTCGACGAGAAGATGGTGAGCTACATGCGGGCCGAGATGCGGGCCACCGCCGAGGCGCGGGGGCGCCGGAGCGACATCGCCGAGGCGATGGTCGACAAGACGCTGGTGGTCGAGGGCATCAGCGACGCGGACAAGTTGCTCACGGTGACCACGGAAGAGGCCATCCGGCTGGGCATCGCCTCGGGACAGAGCGCGTCGGTCGCAGAGTTGCTCACCACGCTCGGCCTGGAGCGGTCCACGCGGGTCGACAGCGCGTCGACATGGGCGGAGGACCTCGCCCGGATGCTCACCGACCCCACGGTGTCGGGGCTGTTGATGAGCCTCGGCACGCTGGGCCTGCTCATCGAGCTGTACACCCCGGGCCTGAGCCTCGCCGGTGCGCTCGGCGTCACCTTCCTCGCGCTGTTCTTCGGCGGCCACATGCTCGCGGGCCTCGCGGGCTGGGAGGAGGTGTTGGTCCTGCTCGGCGGCTTGTTGCTGGTGGGCGTGGAGATCTTCGCGTTCCCCGGCTTCGGCGTGGTGGGCATCGCCGGGATCGTGCTTGTAGGCGTGGCGCTGGCGATGTCG
>CAYHRZ010000351.1:0-5999 GCA_964359125.1 uncultured Klebsiella sp.
CGAGTCGCGCCGCGGCCACTGCGAGTACTTCGCCTCCGCGCTGGCGGTCATCCTCCGCAGCCGGGGCATCCCGGCGCGGCTGGCCACCGGCTTCTACAGCGCCGAGTACAACGAGGCGGGCGGCTACGTGGCGGTGCGCCGGGGCCACGCCCACGCCTGGGTGGAGGTGCCGATCGACGGTGGCTGGGCAGTGGTCGACGCCACCCCGGTGGGCGACCTCCCGGCGGTGGAGGTCTCGGCTTGGCGCGAGGCGGTGGAGGCGGTCAACAGCGGTTGGCTGTCGCTGGTCCTCGACTACGACATCGACCGCCAGTTCAGCGCCCTCGCTCGGCTGGGGAGCCCACTGGTCGCCGCGACCGCGCAGGATCCTGTCCGGTCTCAGTCGCGACAGAGTATCGCGGGCGCGGGGGTGATCCTCCTGCTTTTGGTGTTCTCCGGCAGCCTGGCGCGCGGTGTGATCTGGCTCCTCTCCCGCCCGCGCGGGGGCGCCGCCCGGGCCGATGCCGCCGTCGCCCAGCTTGCCCGCGCCCGGCGGCTGGTCCGGCGCCGGCACCCGACCCTCCCCCCGCACCTGCCGCCGCTCGACGCCGCCGCCTGGCTGCGCGCCGAGGGTGCCCCGGCCGCCGAGCCCTTCGCGGACCTCGCCTGGCTGGTGTACCGCAGCCGTTACGGCAGTGAACCCCCCGACCCCGCCGAGGCCGAGCGCCTGCTCCGGGCCATCCGCGACAGTTTCCGCTCAACTCCGGGCGACGCCGTCCGATAGCGGCGCCATGGCGCTCCTACTCGCGATGCTCCTCGCCTCCTTCCCCGACGCGGAAGCCGCGCGCATCAAGGACGTGGCCGGCATCTTCGGGGTGCGGCAGAACGCACTCACCGGCTACGGCCTCGTGGTCGGCCTCAACCGCACCGGCGACAGCGCGCAGAACGCCGCCGCGATCCGCGCGCTGAGCAACCGGCTCCAGGGCCTCGGCATGACGCTGTCCGACGACGACATCAAGTCGCGCAACGTCGCGGCGGTCATGGTCACGGCCAACCTGCCTTCCGGCGCCCGACCCGGCACGCGCATCGACATCACCGTGGCCTCCACCGGCGACGCCCGCTCCATCGAGGGCGGCGTGTTGCTGCTGACCACGCTGGTGGCCGCCAACAACGTGGCCATCGGCACGGCGCAGGGGCCGGTGACCGTGGGCGGCTACTCGGCGGTGGTGGGCGGCAACAGCACGGTGAAGAACCACCCCACGGTGGGCATCGTCACCCGAGGGGGGACAGTGGAGCGCGACGTGCCCAACCAACTGGTGCTCGCCGAGCAGGGCAGCTTCGACTGGGTGCTCAACGAGCCCGACTTCACCAACACCGCGCGCATCGCCACGCTGGTCAACGCGCGCTTTGGCACCGACACCGCCCTGGCCATCGACAACGGCACCATCCGCGTGATGGTCCCCGACGCCTACCTCGGCCGGCAGTCCGAGTTCGTGGCCACCGTCGAGGCCCTCGACGTGGTGCTGGACCACGTGTCGCGGGTGGTCGTCAACGAGCGCACCGGCACGGTGGTGATGGGCGCCGACATCCTGCTGTCGCCCGTCGCGGTGGCCCACGGCGGGCTCACCATCGAAGTCAGTCGTCGCCTCGACGCCAGCCAGCCGAACCCGCTGGCCGCCGGGGCGACCGCCATCGTCGAGAACACCAACGTCAGCGTGCGCGAGGACTCCGGCGACGTGACCCTGCTCAAGGGTGCCACCGTCGGCGACGTGGTGGGCGCGCTCAACGCGATGGGCGTCACCCCTCGCGACCTCATCGTCATCTTGCAGTCGATGCGCGTGGCCGGTGGGCTGCACGCGGAGATCGAGGTGATGTGATGGAGCGGGTCTCGTCGCTCTCCACCCTCGCCGACATCACCGGCCCCGACGGCAAGATCGCCGGCAAGGGCGTGGAGGCGGCGCGGGAGTTCGAGGCCTACATGGTGACCATGCTCGCGCGGGAGCTGCGCAGCTCGGTGTCGATGTTCTCCGAGGGCGCGGTCGGCACCTTCGGCGACCTCTTCGACCAGGAGATCGGCCGCCGGGTGGCGGAGACGGGCGGCCTTGGCCTCCAGGACTCGATCCTCGCCTCCCTGGGACGGTCCACGCCCGCCCCGCGGCCCGCCCACCATCCCGGCGACGACGGCCCGGTTGGGGCCCTGGTCGCCGGGGCGCACCGCGTGTCGAGCAACTTCGGCCTGCGACTCGATCCCTTCTCCGGCAAGGAGCGAGCCCACCACGGGCTCGACATCGCCGCGCCCGCTGGTAGCCCGGTGCTCGCGGCGGCCGACGGCGTCGTCCGCTACGCGGGCAAGCGCGGCGTCTACGGCAACGTGGTGATCCTGAGCCACGCGGACGGCACCGAGAGCCGCTACGCCCACTGCAACACGCTGGGCGTGCGGGCCGGCGACCGCGTGGATGCGGGGGCGAACATCGCGACCGTGGGCAGCACCGGGCGCTCCACCGGGCCCCACCTGCACTTCGAGGTCCGGCGAGACGGCACGCCGGTGGATCCCTCCACCTGGCTGAAAAATGAAGATCCTTCTCAAGTGGTCGGCCCGCTGACCGAATCGGCCCCCGAGAGGTGAGCCGTGAAGGTCCAGCCCGCAGCGATCCACACCACCGCCCCCCTGACCTACGGCCGGGTGGGCCGCCCTGCCGCTGCCGCCACCGCGCAGCAAGCCGGCGCGGCCGCGACCCTGTCGCCCAGTAGCTTCGTGTCGGAACTCGGCGCCGCAGCCCGCGCCCACCCCCACGGCGAGGTCCGCGCCGACGTGGTGGCCCAAGCCAAGGCCGACATCGCGTCGGGCCGCCTCGGCAGCCCGGAAGACCTCGAGCGCACCATCGACCGCTTCCTGATGGAGCTCGGGTGAAAGCCCTGCTCGCGATGCTGTCGGCCGCCGAGGCCCAGCTTGCCGCCGCCCGCACCGCCGACGCGGCGGGGCTGCTCGCGGCCAACGCCGCGAGGGTCGAAGCCCAGGCCGCCATCGACGTCGACGCCCTGCGCGCCGACCCCTCGCTCCGCGCCGAGGCCGTGGCCGTCGCGCGGCGAGTGCGCGCTCTCGACCTCCGCACCCAAGCCTGCGGGCAGACTGTCCTCGCCGCCATCGGCGCGTTGGACCGCGAGTCCGCCCCCTCGACCTACGGCCGGCGCGGCCTCGTGAGGGGGGCCTAGGTGGGCCTGCTCGACGCCCTCAACACCGGCGCCCGCGGGCTCGGCGTGGCCAGCGCGGGCATCGACGTCACCACCCAGAACGTCACCGGCGCGAGCACGCCCGGCTTCTCCCGCCGCACCCTGCGCACCCAGCAGCTCGATCCCGTGCAGCAGAACGGGCTGTGGATCGGCCAGGGCGCCAGCGCCACGGGGGTGGCCCGGAGCACGGATCGCCTGCTGGGCGTGCGCCTGGTCGAGGCCACCGGCGCCGAGTCGCAGGCCAGCACGCTCTCGGAGAACCTCCGGGTGGTCGAGTCCTGGTTCGGCACCGGCGCCACCACCGGCATCGCCGAGGCCCTCGACGGCTGGTTCGACGCGCTGGGCCAGGCGACGGCGGATCCCTCCGACGCCTCGTTGCGGCGCGCGGTGGTTTCCGCGGCCGAGGGGCTGGCCAACGTGGTTTCGCGGGTCGCCTCCGGACTCGACGAGGCCATGGACACCTTCGACGAGCAGCTCGGCGCCGGCGTCGACGAGGTCAACGCCATGCTCGCCGAGGTGGCAGCCCTCAACGCCGCCATCGGCAAGTCCGGCGCCACCACGGGCCCAGCCGACCTGCTCGACCGGCGCGACCAACTGCTCGTCGAACTGGCGGAGACGGCCGGCGCGACGGTGGAACTCAGAGCGGATGGCCAGGCCACCGTGATGATCGCGGGTCACGCGGTGGTGTCCGGCGGCGACGCCCGCTCACTCGTGGCGGCCACCGACGACGACGGCCGCGTGGCGATCCACGTGGCCGTCGACGAGGGCGCCCTCGACGTGACCGACCTCGTGGGCGGCCAGATGGGCGGCCAGGTCGAGGCCCGCACGCTCGCTGCCGGCTGGGTCGACGACCTCGACCAGTTCGCCTACGCCTTCACGGCCGCGATGAACACCCAGCACGCCCTCGGCTTCGACAGCAGTGGCGCCGCGGGTGGCGCCCTGTTCCTCGCGACCAGCAGCGCCGCGGGCGCCGCGGCGGCCATGGCGGTCGACAGCTCGCTGGCCGACGACCCCGAACTGCTCGCCTTCGCGGGCGACAGTAGCGCTGCGGCGGGTGACGGAAACAACCTCGAGTCGTTGTTGTCCCTCGAAGACGACACCTCGAGCTACGGCGGCAGCACCGCGCGTGCCGTGTTGTCGGGCATCGTGGCGGACCTGGGCACCCAGGTGGCGGCCGCCGAGGCCAGCGCGGCATCCGAGGCCGCGCGCCGGGGCGACTTGCAGTCGTTGCGCGACAGTGTCTCGGGCGTGAACACCGACGAAGAAGCGACCCACCTCCTGGAGTACCAGGCCGCGTACCGGGCCTCGGCACGGGTGGTCAGCGCCGCCGACGAGATGCTGCGCACCCTCCTGGCGCTGGGAGGCTAGGCCCATGCGCGTGACCCAGGCCGGGACGTGGAGCATGGTGCGGGCCAACCTCACTTCCATCCTCGCCGAGACGCGCAAGACCGAGGAGCAGGCCGTCACCGGGTTGCTGGTGAACCGGCCTTCCGACGCCCCCGAACTGCGGGTGCAAGTCGACGCGCTGGCCGCCTCGATCGCCGACCAGTCGGTCTACGAGCGCAATGCCACCGGCGCGATGAGCACACTCGACACGATGGACTCGGCCCTGGCCCGCGCCCACGACGCGATGACCCGCGCCCGCGAGATCGCGGTGCAGATGGCGGGCGACACGATGACCGCCGAGGAGCGCGAGATCGCGGCCCAGGAAGTCGAGTCGCTGCGCGCCACCTTGCTCGACGCCGCCAACACCGAGTACGCGGGTCGTTACGTGTTCGCGGGCACCGCCTACGACGCGACGCCCTTCGACGACGCGGGTACCTACTCGGGCACCACCGACGAGCCGTCCACCCGCGTGGGTGAGAATGCGTGGGTTGCCACCGGGCGTGACGGGTCCAGCGTATTCCAAGGCGACATCGACGTGTTCGCGGCGCTGGCGGACCTGCAGACCGCCCTCGAGGGCGACGACGACGCCGGCGTCTCCGCCGCCATCGACGACATCGACGAGGGCCTGGACCAACTGGTCGCCGCCCGCGGCGACGTGGGCAACGCCACCAACGTGGCGGAGGATGCACTGTCGCTGTCTGAGAGCTTGGCTGCCGAGTTGCAGACCCGCCTCGACACGATCGCCGGCGCCGACCCTGCCGAGACCTATACCAAGCTGAGCGAGCTCCGCAGTGCCTACAGTACGGCGCTGCAGGTGGCCGCGAGCGGGAACAAACAAAGCCTGTTCGACCTGTTGTAGTCGCCCCGAGGGCCGACTGCGACCTAGGTCGAACGATGCTTTTTTGCGTTGCTGCGCGGCCGTGACGGAAATTGTTGTCCCACCCCTAACGTGTCGGCGGCGACGATCCGTCTTGGTGAGTGGGTTCGCCAGTAACGGCCCATCAACAGCGCAGCCCGGCTGCCAAACCTAGTGGGAGAGAAAAGACCATGGCACTCACCGTCAATACCAACCTTGCCGCCAACCGTGCGATGACCCAGCTGGGCAAGACCAGCCGTGAACTCAACGGTTCCTTCCAGCGCATCTCCAGCGGCCTCCGCATCAGCAAGGCGGCCGACGACGCCGCCGGCCTGGGCGTGGCGGAGAACCTCAAGGTGGCCTACTCCTCGGCCCGCGTGGCCCAGCGCAACGTCGGCGACGGCGTCTCGATGATCGCGGTGGCGGAAGGCGCCACCTCCGAGGTCGCCAGCATCCTGGGCCGCATGCGCGAACTCGCCGTGCAGAGCGCCTCGGAGACGCTCGGCGACGACGAGCGCGCCTACATCCAGGACGAGTTCGTGGCCCT
>CAYHRZ010000352.1:0-5984 GCA_964359125.1 uncultured Klebsiella sp.
TCGGTGTCGGTGTCGGTGTCGGTGTCGGTGTCGGCGGCGTCCTTGCTGCCGGTGTCCTCCGTAGGCGTACAAGCAAAGAGGGTCGCGACGAGAGAGAGGGCAACGGTGGTGGTGATCATGGGGGTTCTCCTTAGGGTGCCAACGTCAATGCCCGGGGAGCCGATGTCGCAAGCGCATCAGCGTCCAGCCAAGTAAATAATAGCGATTTCAGGCCTACAACTGAAACGCAGGCGCGGCGCGTCCCGGCGCTCCATGCCGATACCACGCGACACGTAGAGTTTCCCGCCCCCGGGCACCACCGTGAGCCCGGCCGCCCACCCCCGGGGAACGGCCGACAGGGTGAGGAGCGGGCCCAGGCCCGGGAAGCGCACCTGCCCACCGTGGGTGTGCCCGGCGAGCAGCAGGTCCGCGGGCGGGCGCCCCAGGGCGTAGTCCGGCGCGTGGCCGACCACGACGTGGAACCCGTCCACGGCGGGGATGGGGGCGCGGAGCGACCGCGAGTCATCGACCGACAACAACGAGAGGAAGACCCCGTCGCGCAGTTCGACGGTGCGCGTGTCGTCGACGCGGGTGACCCGGGTGCCCGCGAAGGCCTCGGACCAGTCGCCCGGCTCCACGTCGCCACGGACGGCGAACACGCCGAGGGGGGCGTCCAGGTCGCCGATCGCGGTGGCGAGCAGGCGCGCGTTCCGCCGGTAGGCCACCGGGTCCTCCGCCTGAACGTAGTCCCCGGCGAAGACGACGAGGTCGGCCCCAGCGGCCCGGACGAGGTCGAGCACGCGGCGCTCGTAGGCGCCCACGTCGTCGGTCTGGATGTCGGCCACAAGAGCCAGCCGGAGGCGAGGTCCGGGCAGCGAGGTGGTCGTGACCTCCACCCAGCGTGGCTCCACCACGAACGCTTGCAGAGCCACCCCCAGGAGCAGCGCGGCCCACCAGAACTTCCGGCGGGCGACGAAGATCACCGGCAGGTGGAGGAAGAGGCCCCAGGCCAGCGCCTGCATCGCGCCGAATGGCGACCAGAGGCCGGCGCCCTGGCCGACGACGCCGAGGATCACCGCGAGCATGGGCGCCGCGAGCGGCAACCAGGGACGGCGCCACGCCACGAGGGCGAGCAGCAAAAAGCAACCGTTGGCGACGAAGGCGACCACCGGTCGAGGGTAGCCCCGGGTGCGCACCGCGAGCCGACCCGGCGAAGAACCGTGACCGGGTTGCACGCGGCCTGCACGCCTTCGCCACGGGCCGCAGCGCCGACGACCCGGGGGGCCGGCCGGAAAGGCTTAACGCTTAACCTCCGACCCCACCCACCCCAGCCACCGGGTTATACTGCGTGCCCATCACGGAGACCCGATGTTCGTTTTCCTACTCTCGCTCGCTACCCCCGCCCTGGCATGCGACGGTAAGCCCTGCGACGCCGCGTCGTGCCAGATGCCCGCCGCGACCACCGAGGCCGCCGCGATCCCGGCGGGGGCCACCGTCGCCAAGTTGAAGGTCACCGGCATGAAGTGTGGTGCCTGCGCCGAGAAGGTGAAGGCCGCGCTCACTGGCGTGTCGGGCGTCACGGTCGCCAACATCGACCCCACGGCGGGCACCGCCGAGGTGGGCTACGACGCCGCGACGACCAAGGTCGACGCGATCATCGCGGCGATCAACGCCACTGGGCACTTCACCGCCGCGGCAATGTAGCTCAGCCCTCGCGGTAGCCAGCCAGCAGGTACTCGCCCAGAGCGGCCCCCACTCGAGACACGATTTCGATATCGTCGGGGGTGAAGGGGCGCTTGGGGTTGAGCAGTTCCACGCAACCAAAGGTGCCGCCGCGGTCCCCTCGGACCGGCGCAGCGAGCACGCCGCGCGTGGTGTAGCCCGTGGCGCGGTCGACGCGACCGTAGTGACGGCTGTCCCGCTTGGCGTCGTCGATCACCAGCGCCACGCCGAGTTGGTAGGCAAACCCCGCGATGCCCTTGTCGAGCGGGATGACCGTGTCGATCACCGCCCGCGCGGCCGGCCCCATCGCCGCCCGGAACCGCAGGCCGTTGCCCTGCCTGGTGCGGACCAAAACCGCGCCGGCATCGGCCGGGACGTGGTTGCAGGCCACCCGCAGCGCCGCCAGACACGCGTCGTTCGCGGTGGGCGACGCGGAGATCTCGCCCAGTTCCATGAAGAGGTCCATGAGCCGCGCGTCGAGTGGCGGCGCGGTCGGGAGTGGTTCCTCCTCCGTGATCTCGGCGGGCACCCCCTCGTCGGCGACCGGTGCCGGCGGGGGCGCCGGTGCCGGCGCGAGCGTCGCGCCGGCGGGGATCGCGGCGTCGAGGGGCGTCAGTTCGTCGTCGGAGGACTCCACCTCGACGGGACCCGCCGCCGAGGCCGACGCGCGGAGTTGCGGCGCGTAGAGGGAGGCGAAGCTCGACGTGGGCATCGCGAAGTCGGGCGGCGCCGACTCGTCGACCGCCGACACGCGGATCTCGGCACCGGTACGCGGGTCGCGGGCCACCGCGCTGCCGTCTGCTTCGGTGGCGCACAGCAGTCGCCCGAAGTCGCCCAGGTCCATACCGATCGCCGGGAGACCCAACGCGAGCGCCCCCAGCCAGTTCTCTGCCGCCACCTGCACCTCCGTGTCGCCGGAGGTGACTCGCCATCGCTGTGCCGTTGCCATGTTCACCCGTAACTAGAATCTCGGCCCGTTAGCAGGCTCGGATGTACAGCGAGCGCTTCGACGCAGCCGTCGCCCTGGCCGTCCGCGACTTTCGCAACACCTACCGAAAGGGCACCTCGATCCCCTACATCACGCACCTGTTCGCGGTGGCGACCACCGTGGGCGAGCACGGGGGCGACGAGGACCAACTCATTGCCGCGGTGCTCCACGACTGGCTCGAAGACGTGGAGGGGGCCAGCGCCACCGCGCTGGAAGCCCAGTTCGGCGCCCGCGTGCGTACGCTGGTCGAGGGCCTGTCCGACAGCTTCACGCACCCCAAGCCCGCTTGGAAGGAACGCAAGGTCGCCTACGTGGGCCGCCTGTCGACCAAGCCGCCGGAGCTCAAGCTCATCAGCGCCGCCGACAAGATCCACAATTGCCAGTGTATCCGCCGCGACTTCGCCACCCACGGCGAAGACTTGTGGCGCCGATTCAGCGGCGGCCGCGAGGGCACCCTCTGGTACTACCGCGCGGTGGCCGAGGCCCTCGGCACCGACTGGCAGCACCCGCTGGTCGATCGCCTCCGGCAGGAGGTGCGCGGACTCTGGACCGAGGCCGCCACGTGCACCGTGGAGGTCTGCCGGACGGGCGTACTCCGCCACGCGCCGGACCTCCGCGACCGCCTGCTCGACGTGGGCGCGCGGATGGAGATGGCGGAGTGCTTCGACAAGTGCGACCTCTGCGAACGATTCGTGCTCGCCCGGATCGACGGCATCTTCACCAAGTTCCGCCTCGCCCAGGAGCTGGTCGACGCGGTGGAAACCCTCCGCAGTGAGTGAAATCGGCTGGCGACGGGTTGCCGGGATCGCCGGTGCGATCGCAGTTGCCGCCGGTGCCTTCGGTGCACATGCCTTGGGGGACCACCCCCGAGTCGACACGTGGAAAACCGCAGCGCTCTACCACCTGTTTCACGCTGTCGCCCTCGCAGTGCCGGGCCTTCCTGTCGCGACGAGATGGTGCTTCTTGTTCGGTATAGTGGTGTTCGCCGGCAGCCTGTACCTGCTGGTGATCCTCGATGCCCCGCGCCTCGGCATGATCACGCCGGTGGGCGGACTCGCATTCATCGCCGGCTGGATAAGCCTCGCGCGGAGTAAGACTTGATCCTCCTTTCCATCTACGCCGGCGCCGCCGTGTTCGGCGGCATCCTCATCGGCGCCAGCGTGATCGGCTTCGACAAGGCCCACGAGGCCGAGGTCCATGCCGACGGTCACCTCGACATGAAGGCGGAGCCCGAGGCTCACTTCGACGGCGCCAAGCACGACGGCGTCGACGACGCGCCCGAGTTGGGCGTGCTCGCCGCCACGCTCCTGTCGATGCGTTTCTGGACCTTCTTCCTGGGCAGTTTTGGCCTCACCGGCGTGCTGTTGCACCTGGTCGGCCTGCCTTGGTTCCTCTCCGCGCCCATCGCGGTCGCCCTCGGCACCGCCATCGGCAGCGCCGTGGCCTACTTCTTCCGACTCGCCCACAAGCGGAGCGCGGGCACCATCGCCGACACCCAGAGCCTCCTGGGCAAGGAAGGCGTGGTCGTGTTGGCGATCGAGCCCGGCAAACCCGGGAAGATCAAGATCACCCACGACGGGGTCACCGTCGACTTCCTCGCGCACACCACCGACCGCCGCATCGAGCGAGGCGAGCGGGTGATCGTGGCCGAGATGAAGGGCGGCAACGCCACCGTCACCCCCGTGCAGCCCGCTACCGCCGCACACGCCTGAACCACCGTACGCCTGTCCACCGGGAGCCTGTCCATGGAGATCCTCGCCTCGTCCGTCTGCCTTTTCGGGGCGCTCGCCTTCGGGCTGATCTTCCTGATCGTGCTCTTGCGGAGCTTCCTCTACATCTGCCGCCCGAACGAGGTGCTGATCTTCTCGGGTCGAACGCACACGACCCCGGACGGCGGCACGCGCGGCTACCGGGTGATCGTGGGTGGTCGCGCCTGGCGGGTGCCGTTCATCGAGAAGGTGGACCAGATGGACCTGGGGCTCATGCCGCTGGACCTGCACGTGCAGAACGCCTTCTCCAAGGGGGGCATCCCGCTCAACGTGCACTCCATCGCCAACGTGAAGATCGCCAGCGACCCCGAAGCGATGATGAACGCCATCGAGCGTTTCCTCGGCCGCGAACGCGACGAGATCAAGCGGGTGGCCAAGGAGTCGCTGGAGGGCCACCTCCGCGGCGTGCTCGCGCGGCTCACGCCGGAAGAGGTCAACGAGGACCGCCTGAAGTTCGCGCAGACCCTGCTCGACGAGGCCGACGACGACCTGCACAAGCTGGGTCTGCAACTCGACACCTTGAAGGTGCAGAACGTGTGGGACGACGTGAAGTACCTGGACAGCATCGGCCGCGAGCGCATCGCCAACGTGCTGAAAGTCGCCGACATCGCGGAGAGCAACGCCAAGGCCGAGGCCGAGCGCTTCGAGGCCAACGCCCGGCAGAACGCGCAGGTGGCCGTGCAGGAGGCGGAAACGCAGGTTGTCCGCAAGGAGAACGAGATGCGACGCCTCAAGGCCGACCTCGAGGCCAAGGCCAAGTCGGAAGACGAAAAGACGCTGGCATCGGCGGCACAGGCCCGCGCCGAGGCGGAGCAGGAACTCCAGGAAATCCGCAAGCGGCTCGAGGTAGTGCGGCTGCAGGCGGACGTGGTCCTCCCCGCCCAGGCGGCGCAGCGCGCTGAGGAGATCAAGGCCCGCGGCGAGGCCGCCGACATCGCCGAGCCGGGCGCCGCCGCGGCCGCAGTGCTGACGATGCTCACGGAAACGTGGATCGCCGCCGGCAAGGACGCGAAAGACGTGTTCCTCATCCAGCAGATCGAGACCGTCATCCGCACGGTGGTGGCGCGGGTCCAGGGCGTCGAGGTGGGCGAGGTGGTCCTGGTCGACCAGGGCGACGGGCGGGCACTGGCCAACTACCTGTCGGGCTACCCGGCGGCGGTGGCCCAGGTGCTCGAAGAGGTGAAGCGGTCAACCGGTGTCGACGTGGTCGGCGCCCTCAGCAAGGCGAAGGAGTAGTCCATGCTCGAAGTCTTTGGCACCCTCGGCGCGATCCTCTTCGTGCTGGCGTTCTTCGCGGTGATGGCGGTCCTGGTGTTCCGCAACCTGCTCTACATCTGCGGCCCCAACGAGGTCCTGGTGTTCTCGGGGACGGATCGCACCGTCGAAGGCCGAGGGGTGGGCTACCGCGTGATCAAGGGCGGCAGTTCCATCCGGCGGCCGCTCATCGAGACGGTCGACAAGCTGGACCTCACCAACATGATCATCGAGGTCAACATCACCAACGCCTACAGCAAGGGCGGGATCCC
>CAYHRZ010000353.1:0-5976 GCA_964359125.1 uncultured Klebsiella sp.
GGCCGGCACCGCGAGGGCGCGCTGGGTGGGGGCCCACCACGAGGGATCGTCGGCCAGGGTCGTGGACAATTCCGGTCCCCGTCGCTCGGGCGCCCGGTGCAGGATCCCCGCGTGGGCTCGGACGACCCGGAGTTGGTGACGCTGAAGCGAGAACGCGCGGAAGCGCTCCGACTCGCCCTCAGGCCAGGGCTCCACCAGCACCGCCGTCGCGTCGCGCAGCCCGTCGATCAGCGAGTCGGTGTCGAGCACCGCGGCCCCGCTGAGCGCAGCCCGCTCGCGGACCAGCGTGAGGCGTTCCGGGTCCGGCGCGAAGCCGACGGGGTGGGCAAAGGCCACGCTGCCGCCCAGGGTGGCGAGGGCGACCGCGAGGTCCAGGCTGCGTGGCGAGGCGTCGCCCACCACCGCCAGGCGGTGTTGCGCCAGCGGGCCCAGCGCCTTCAGCGCCAGCAAGTCGGCGAGGGCGCCCACGGGGTCGCCCGACCCGCCGTCGGCCACCAGCACCGGCCCGGGCGTGGCGGCGGCGTAGGCCTGGGCCCGCGCCGCCGTGAAACCGACCAGGACCGAGGCCGGCGCATGCTCGCCGAGGGTTCGCGCCGCTACGCCCAGGTCCCCGAGGGCCGCGACCTCGTCGGCGCCCACGTGCAACGTCGACAGGCCCATCCCGGCCGCCGCCACCTCCACCGCTACACGCGCGTAGGGCCGAGCCTCGGCGCACAGCACCACGATGCGGCCGCGGGACTCCCCCGCGAAGCGCGCGCCCACCGCGCTCATCGCCGCGCGGAGTTCCAGGTCGGCCAGTTCGGCGGGGCCCAGGGCGCTCAGAGTGAGGATGGAACGCGGCATCGGGCCCGAGTAGCCCGGTCCCCGCCGGGTGTCGCGGGAAGGCGGTGATAGGCCGGGGCATGCAGCGGCTCCGCCAGTTGCTCGCCGACTTGGCGATCGTCGAGCACCTCCGCGGCCAGGGGGCGGTCCTGGTCATCGCGTCGTGCTGGCTGCTGGACCAGCGGTGGATGCCCAAGCTGGAGCGGCTGCGCCCGCTGGCCTACGGCAACACCTTCGTGTGCCTGGCGCTGGCGGGCTTCGCGGCCCTGGCCCCCCGCCGGGCGCCGTTGGCCACGCGCCTGTTGGCCCTGGGCACGGCGGCCGTGGCCTTCGGCCCCTACGCCCGGGCGGCTTGGCTGGATCTCCCCAGGTCGTGGGCGCTCAACGCCCCGGACCCGGTGATCTACGGCGCGTTGGTCTCGTTCTTGCTTGCCGTGGCCACCGCCGTGACCGGCAAGCTCGACGCGGCGGAGTTCGGCATCGGGTTGGGCGACTGGCGCTGGTGGGCGCCGCGAACCGGCCTGGTGGTGGGCATGGTCGTGATCTTCGGGATCGTCGCCACCCTCGCGATCCCGGCACTTCGCGAGTACTACCCGGCCGACCTCGAGGCCAGGAAAAACCTGAGTTCACTTTTCGTCGTGCAGGCGGGCCGCGGCCTGTACCTCCTCGCCGAGGAGTTCTTCTGGCACGGGCTGGCGCTGTTCGCGCTGGCGCGCTCTCAGGGGCCCCGCGCCGCCGTGGTGCTCACCAGTTTCTTGTACTTTGCCGCGCACGATTCCAAGCCTGAGATCGAGATGGTGTCGTCGCTGTTCGGCGCGCTCCTGCTCGGCGCCGCGTGCCTGCGCGCGCGCACCTTCTGGCCGGCCTTCCTGCTCCACTGGCCGCTGAACCTCGCCGTGGAACTCACCGCCTTCATCGCCGAGGGGCCGCGCGCGGCCTAGGCTCACTCCACCTCGAGGATGGTCATCATCCCGTGGTCCTCGTGCCCCAGCAGGTGGCAATGCAGGGCCCAGCTTCCTGCGTTGTCGGCCGATAGTTTCATGCGAACCGTCGCGCGGATTGGCACGTCGACGGTGTCGACCCAGCGGGCCGCCGAGGGGGCCACGCCGTTGACCGACAAGAGTTCGAGCCGGTGACCGTGCAGGTGGAAGGGGTGCGAGGTGGCGCTGATGTTGCGCGCCTCGACGATCAGTTCGGCACCGAGATCCACGGTACGGGGCGTGACGTCGGGCCAGGACTCCCCGTCAATCAGCCACGCCTCGTCGTGAGCACCGCCCTGGAAGGTGTAGACGAGGTCAGCGTAAGCGGGGTCCGGGCTCGGGAGCGCGCCGTCGAACGTGAAGCCGAGCGGTTCACCCTCGGTGTCGCTGCCGTCGAGGTAGAGCAGGACCTCGGCCGCCCCGTAGGAGGCCCCTCCCGCGGGCGTCCACATCGAGGTGGTCACCTCGACGTCGCCCCGTCCGTCCACCACCTCGATTTCCACCCGCTGTCCCGGTGCTACGAGGACTTCCTCCACCGAAGCGGGTGCCGACAGCCTCCCCTGGTCGCCCCCTACCAACCTCGCTCCCGGCCAGTTGAGGCTGAGGTACGCGGCGTTGGAGGCGTTGACCACCCGGGCAAGGACACGCTCGCCCGGCTCCAGCGCGAGCGTGGGCTGCGACAGCCCGTTGACGCGCCAGGTGGTCTGCGAGGGGTCCGGCGCGTCGTGCAGCTCACCGTCGTCGTGCCCGCCGGCAATCGCCTCGACCTCCCCCTCGTACTCGTCGGCCGCGTCGAAGACCAGGACGAGATCCCTGTCGGGGACGGGATCGGCCGGGTCGGTGACGACGAAGGCGCCGTAGAGGCCGAGGTCCACCTGCCGGGACACGTCGACGTGGGGGTGGTACCAGAAGGTGCCGGGACGGTTGGCGGTGAAGGCGTACTCGAAGCTCCCCCCGGGCGACACCGGGTCGGTGACGAAGCTCACGCCGTCCATGGCGTTGGGCACTTCCATCCCGTGCCAGTGAACCGAGGTGCCGTCGTCGAGGTCGTTGACGAGGCTGATCGACACGTCGTCGCCGACCGTGGCGCGGAACGTCGGACCGGGCGACACGCCGTTGTACCCGAAGTGATCGTCGACCGACCCCGCGACGAGGGTCCCGCTGAGCAGGCCGCCCTCCGACCAGCGGTCCGCCGGGAACTCGAGCACGACAGTTTCCGAGGCCGTGTCGTGCCCGTGGTCGCCCTGCGCGGCATCGCCACCCGCCGGGTCCACGCACGCCAGGAGGAGCAGCATCACCGCCGGGCCTCGTCGATGACCGCGTCCTGGAGCGTCCACCCGTAGGTCCGCGCGACCGTGTAGGGGTAGGGTCGGTGAACCAGGACTGCGCTCACCTCCGGGTCCGCGCAGGTGGTGGCGAACACGTGCTCGCTGGACCAGGACTGGGAGGGGAGCAGGCGGTTGTCGCTCTGCACGTCGACCGCGAGGTGGTGCGGCACCATCTCGTTACCCGACGCGTCGACCAGCACCCGGGCGAAGGCGAAGCCCGGGGCGCCGGCCAATGCTGCCGACACCTCGCCGTCGACCGGCCAGCGGTCCACGCCGAGGACAGCCACCTCGGCGCCGTCCGGGACGTCGGTGTCGAGGGTGACCGCGCCGTCCGACGCCACCGCGAGCACCTCGGCCTCGGCCAGCCGTCGCCACCGGGGCAGTCCCTTCGCGGCGTCGTCGAAGCTCCCGTCCCCGAACGGGCCGTAGCCCTCGTAGTCGTACCACCCGTCCTGCACCAGGAAACGAATGACCATGCCGGGCTCGGCGGCGGTCCAGTGGGAGAAGGTCGACGGGGTCCGCTGCGTCGCGACCGCGCCGCCGAAGAGCGGCACCACGTCGCCGCCGGTGAACGTCAGGGGCTCGCCGTCGCAGGTGGCGCTCACGGCCAGGACGAGGTTGCGGAGCGGCTCTCCGGTGGGGAGCGCGTGTCCCGGGCCGCTGTTGGTCACGGTGACGCCGACGCGGAGCGCCTCCCCCTCGACGGCGCTTGCCACGCTCACGGTGCCCGCCAGTGCCAGCATCCCGCCCTCCGGTTGCCGCGGCCCCCACCAGGTGTGGGCGCGCACTTCGCCGGGCGGGCGCTCCCAGCCGCCCGCGACGCCCGGCTCGATGTCGACCTCGTTGTAAAGGTCGGAGCTGTTGCCCACCTCGGGCTTGGGGGGCATGTGGCAACTCTGGCACGGCGCCGACGGGTTCATGGGGCTGGCCACCCACTCGCCGTAGGTCGTGTGGACGGGGAGCGTGCCGCCAGGCCACCGCGCCCGGTCGATCGCGCCCGCGAGTTCGCCCTGCTCGAGTTGGTGGCAGCCCCCGCAGAACTCCGCCTCGTGGAAGCCCTCGCGCCATACCGACCCCATGTTTGGGTTGAGGACGTCGAGGTACGGGCCGAAGGTCAGCGGCGCCCACTCGCCAAACACCGGGTTGGCGGAGGCATCGGAGGGGCGAAGGATGTTGAGCCAGCCGGCCACGCCGGCGGCCGCGCCCACGGACACCGACTCGACATGGTGGCAGACGTCGCAGTGGACGCCGGCGTCGAAGGCGATGCCCTCAGCGTCGAGGAGATCCCGGCCGCCGCGAACGCCGTCGATCCCGGGCGCGTGGCAGTCGGCACAGGCGCCGTTGGTCCCGGTGGACGACACCGGCTCGGCCACTCGGCACGCCGGCAGGTCCGCGCCGGTGCCCGGTTCGACCGCCATGCCCCAGGTGCCGTCGCAGTCGTCCCGGGCGACCGACACCGAGATCCCCTGGTACACGTCGTGCACCGCCGGGTTCGACGCCGCCGCGCGGTGGGGCGACTCGAACCACTCGTGGTGGATGGTGATGTGGCAGTGGCTGCACTGCTCGGTGGTGGTACCCTCGTGGGACTCCGGGCCCGGGTCGCGGTACTGGTAGGCCTCGTTGTCGACCGTGGAGAACCGCGTGAGAGCGATCTCCACGACGTCGTCGGGTGGGTCGAAAACCTCCTCGCCGCCGATGCGGCACTCGGGGTGGCTCGCCACCACGTACTGGTCGCCCGGCACCGACGGGTCCATGGTGACCGTCGCCATGCCATCGGCGTCGGTGGTCCACAGGGCATGGGCGCCCCCCTGCATCACCGTCACCCCCTCCACCGCGACCCCGTCGACCGTCACGCGGACCTCGACCGGGTAGGGATCCGTCACCGCAGTGGTGTCGACCGCCGTGTGATCCCCGCTGTGGTCATCGCCGTCGCCCTCCCCGCTGTCCCCGCCCGGCCCGCAACCTCCCGCCGTGGCAAGCGCCACGCCCGCCGCGAAGCAAGCGCTACGGGCAGCCCGCATAGCCGCCGCACGTGAAGCTCGCGGCCGCCCCGTAGGCGCTGTCGGCCTTGGTGGTGAAGGCGGTGCTTGCGCCCGCGGCGTCGTCGGGGCTGTTGCTCGTCCAGTCGCAGCTGCTGACCGAGAGACTCCCGGCCTGGTAGGTGAAGTACGCACCACCGCCCTCGCCCACGGAGGTGTTGCTGTACACGCCGCCGTCGGTGCACGTGACCGTTCCCCGCTGCACGAGCAATCCGCCTCCCGAGACGTCGGCGGTGTTGGCGTAGACGTCGGTGTCGGAGAGGATCACGTCGCCGTAATTATAGGCCGCGACCCCGCCGCCGTAGTCGGCATTATTACCGGTGACGAGGCACTCGTGGAGGGTGATCTCGGAGGGGCTCGCGGCGGAGCTCGCCAGCGAGAGCACGCCCCCACCGTACTGGTACGAGCCCGCGGTGGTGCCCATGCCCCCGGTGATGGTGAAGCCCTCCAAGTACACGATGCCGGTGGTGGCGTAGACCACGGTGCCGCTGACGCCCGCGCGCGAGAGCACCGTGTCGGTGGCGCCGTAGGGCGCGACCAGGTCCACCGTCTCGGCGGAGGCCACGACGCCCACGTACCAGGTGCCCGGGCACACGTAGTAGGTGCCGGCATCCAGCGAGATGCTCACCGGCGACACCGCCGTGCCCGCCGACCAGTTGACCGTCTTGTCGAACCAGGTGTCGGTGCTGTCGACGAAGCTGACGGTGCCCTCCTCGTCGACCGAGGTCCAGCTGGCAAGGTCGCAGTCGTTTTGCTGCTCGTCGCAGAGTTCCGTGGCACCGGGGTACACCTGCGCGTCGGCGTCGT
>CAYHRZ010000354.1:0-713 GCA_964359125.1 uncultured Klebsiella sp.
CGCCGACTCGCCCCGCCACCCTCACCCCTTCACGCACACCACCTGCTTCAGCGTGTGCACCACGTCGACCAGGTCGCCCTGCGCCGCCATCACCGCGTCGATGTCCTTGTACGCCCCCGGCGTCTCGTCGATCACGTTGGCGTCCTTGCGGCACTCCACGCCCGCGGTGGCGGCGCGGTGGTCGGCGAGGGTGAACCGCCGGGTGGCCTCGCCGCGCGACATCGCCCGCCCGGCGCCGTGGCTGCACGACTCGAAACTGTCGGGGTTGCCCTTGCCACGCACGATGAACGATCGCGCCCCCATCGAGCCGGGGATGATCCCCAGCTCGCCCGCGCCCGCGCGCACCGCGCCCTTGCGGGTCACCAGCACGTCGAGCTCGAAGTGGTGCTCGCGCGACACGTAGTTGTGGTGGCAGTTCACCGCGCTCTCGTCGACCGAGAACCGCGGCAAACCGGCCTTACGCATCGCCCGCAGCGTGGCCTCGAGCATCACCTCGCGGTTGGCCCGGGCGTAGCGCTGCGCCCAGTCGAGCGCCCGCCAGTAACGACGGAACGCGGGCGAGCCCTCGTCCAGCCATGCCAGGTCCACGTCGGGCAGGTCGATGCCGCGACGGCGGATGTGCTCGCGCGCCTCGGCGGTGAAGTAGGTGCCGATGTTGTTGCCCGCCCCCCGCGACCCCGCGTGCAACATCACCCACACCGCGCCGCTCTCGT
>CAYHRZ010000354.1:723-5972 GCA_964359125.1 uncultured Klebsiella sp.
CGGGCCGGGCGTGCGACACCCGGGGGTCGTCCTTGACAATCTGCCGGTACTCCGCCGACAGCTCCGCCCAGGTGCCGGTCACCTGCTCGGGGACCTGTCCCTTGTGGGCCGCGTGCCGCTCGTGGTCGCCCCGCCCCACGGGGACGGCCGCCTCGACCTCGGCCCGCACCCGCGCCAGGTTGTCGGGCAACTGCTCCGCGCGCAGGCTCGTCCGCACGGCGGCCATGCCGCAGCCGATGTCGACCCCCACCGCCGCCGGGACGATGGCCCCGTGGGTGGCGATGACGGTGCCCACGGTGGCGCCGCGCCCGTAGTGGACGTCGGGCATCACCGCGACGTGGTGGTGGACGAAAGGCAGCCGCGCCGTCCGCTCCACCTGCTTGCGGGCGCCGTCCTCGAAGGGAACGCCGCTCACCCAGGCCCGGACAGGCACGCCACCCTCCACCTCGAGCAGGTGGTGAGACATGACCGTTCTCTGCCCACCGCCGCGTGACCCGCGCCGGGGAGGGCACGACCGCCCGCGACCCGGGCGGGGCAACACTAGGCACGGCGCCCCCGCCGTCAACCGGTGCTACAACGGGGGCATGCGGGTGATGCTCTGCGACCCCCCGAACGCCTCCCGCGCCGCCGTGTCGCCCGCGGTGCCCGTACACCCGATGGCCCTGGGCTACCTCGCCGCGGCGCTGAGCCCCGGGCACGACGTCCGCCAGTTGGTGCCCGACATCCGTGCTCGCGACGGCACCCCCGCCTGGGACGACGTGGAGGCCGAGCTTGCCGCCTTCCAGCCCGAGCTCGTCGGCATCACCGCCGTTACCCACTCCTTCCCTGCGGCCCTGCAACTCGCCGCCCTCGCCAAGCGCGCCTGCCCGCGCACCACGGTCGTCCTCGGCGGCCCGCACGCCTCCGCGCGCCCCGCCAGCGCCTTCGCCTGCCCCGACGTCGACGGGGTGGTGGTCGGGGAGGGGGAGGTGACCTTGCGGGCGCTCGCCGACGGCGCGAACCCGATCGGCCTCCCCGGCACCTGGTGGCGGGGTGACGACGGCCGCCCGGTGCCCGGCCCCGCCCGCGCGCCGGTCGACGACCTCGACACCATCGCGTTTCCACGTCGCGACGGCGTGCTCTGGTCCGACGACGTTCACCCGGCCTTCTACCAGTCGATCATCACGCTACGTGGCTGCCCCTACGCCTGTATCTACTGCGCGGTCCCTTCGTTGGACGACCGCAAGACCCGCTACCGCTCCCCCGCCAACGTCCTCGACGAAATCCAGTTCCTACGCGATCAGTACCAGGTCCCCTACCTCTTCTTCCACGACAGCGTGTTCACCCTCAACCGCAAGCGCACCGAGGCCATCCTCCACGGCATGATCGAGCGGCACCTCGACGTGCCCTTCTGCTGCCAGACCCGCGTGGACCGGGTCGACGGCCCGCTGCTGTCGCTGATGCGCCGGGCGGGCTGTCACCAGGTGTTCTACGGCATCGAGAGCGGGCACCCCGAGACGCTGCGCCGCATGAAGAAGGCGGTGCCCCTGTCGCAGGCCCGGGAGGCGGTGCGGCTCACCCTGGCGGAGGGCATCCGGGCGTCGGGCTTCTTCATGGTCGGCTTCCCCTGGGAGACCGAGGCGCACCTCGACGCCACCGCCGAGTTCGCCACCAGCATCGGCCTGGAGGCCCTGAGCCTGTTCTCGGCCACCCCGCTCCCCGGGACGGAACTGGAGCGGCTCTCCGGGGTGACAGCGCCGCCCGACGTGGATTTTCGCCGCCCCGAGGTGAACCTCACCGCCCTCCCCGCCGCTCGATACATCGAGATGTATCAGTCGCTTGTATCACGATTCACCTTGTACAACCAGGATGTATCACTACGGTCGTCCTGGCCGCGGGGGTGAGCCGGGGGCGCGATGGGCCGCGTCGGGCGGTCGCGAGCGGGCGCTGCTACTGGGCCGTCACCCGGATGAAGGCGTCGATCGGGTCGAGACCGACTGGGTAGTAGAGGGTGTCGGCCTCCGCGCTGAGCACGCCCTCGGTGAAAGCGCCCGCGAGGGTCGTGTCGTCCCACGGGTGCTCCGCCTCGGCGTCGACCAGCGAACTGTCGATGCTCACGGTACCGGTGGCGTCGACCGTGCCACCGAGCGTCACGGCGAAGTCGTAGCCGGTGTAGGGCCCCCACAGGATCGTGCAATCCCCGTCGCCGCCCAGTTCGCCGCCGCGGGCCACGGTGACGCTGACGCTGCCCGAGCAGTACGGCGCCGTCTCCCAGTCGGCCTCGAAGGCCGCGTGCCCGTCGATGGTGCCCGCGTAACTACCCGCGTAGGGCGACCCACTCGCGGCGGTGTCGGCCCCGGTGTCGTCGGTGTCGCCGGTTTGTTTCTTGTCGTCGACGACCGGGGTTTCACAGGCGGCAAGTAGGCTGACGAGGGTGAACAGTCGCAAGGGGCCTCCGGGCTTCGAGGTGAATGCCCGCCACCGGGAGGATCGATCGGTCGTGCCGGGATCTCGTGTCCGTTCGCGGGGTCACCCCGTCGCCCCGTCAGCGCGTGTCGTTCTCCACGGCCGCCGCGGCCTTCTTGCCCGACATCATGGCGCCCACGATGCCGTGCCCGCTGCGCGTCGAACCCCCGGCGAAGAACAGGCCCGGCAGGGGACCCCGGCTCCCGGGACGCCGGTCCAGGAACTGCGCCGGCGTGGCGGCGAGTCCGTAGCCGGTGCCGTCGCTGGCGCCGGTGTAGCGGCTGTGGGTCACCGGGGTGGCGCTCTCCCGGAACTCCACGCGCGTGGCCGTCCCCGGGAGCAGCACGTCGAGGCGGCGGAGCAGGTCGTCTTCCACCCGCTGCTTGATCGCCCGGTAGCGGCTGTCTTGGCGGTAGCGCAGGGCGCTCTCGGCGCCGGGTTCCAGCCCCCAGGCCTCGGCAGCGCCCGGCACCATCGTCATCACTTCGATGCTGCTGTAGCCCTCGGGGGCGTGTCCCCGGCTGCCCGGGTCCTTGGTCGAGGCCGAGGTCACGTAGCAGCCCATGGTGGCCCCCTCCGTCGCCTCCGACAGGCGCCGGTAGCCCGCGTCGAAGTCGTAGTCGTCGAACTGCCAGAGGTTCCGCGCCCCTAGTCCCTCGATCGGTCCCCTCACGCCAAAGCAGGCCAGGAAGATCGCACCGCCCATTTGCCAGTCCTGGGCCTTCTTCGTCCACGCCGCGGGTACGCTGTCTCCCGGGAGCAACTCGAGCACCGTCTTCTTGATGTCGGCGTTGCTCACGACCACCGGGGCGCGGACCGCGAAGCCCTCGCCGGTGGCGCCCACGGCGCGGCCGCCCTCGACGAGGATCCCCGTCACGGGTCGCCGCAGCGCCACCACGCCCCCCTGGCGTTCGACGATCGCCGCGAGTTGGTCGGCGATGACCTGCCCGCCGCCCTCCGGGTAGTACGCACCCTTGAAGTAGTGGTTGGCGAGTCCGCAGTGGAGCATGGCGCTCACCTGCTTCGGGGCCAGGCCGTAGTCGCCGTTCTGGCCGAGGATCACCGCGCGGCAGCGGGGATCCTCGATGTTCTGCTCGAGGAAGTCGCCGATGGTGCCGCCCTTCCAACTCGCCGCCAGCCGCCCCCGGAGCAGAGCCTCGAACACCAGTCCCACGCCCGGCTTGGCCGACCCGAGTCGTTCGACCTCGCGGAGCAGGCGCATGTACTTGTCGATGCCTGACTTCTCCGCTGGGAACATCTCGGTCAGTCGCGCCTGGTAGGTCTCCCGGTTCGCGGGGATGGGGAACCGGAAGTCGGGAAAGACGAGCACGTCGAAGCCGTCGTCGTCCATCTTCCGCCACCGGACCGTCGCGCCCACCTCGTCCAGCAGCCGCGGCACCAACCCGCCGGGGCCGCAGTCCCCGACGTAGTGCAGGCCGATGTCGAAGCGCAGGTGGCCGCCGGCGTGGGGCCGCTCGAACTGGGTGGCGCACCCGCCCGCGACGTAGTGCCCGTCGAGGACCACCACCTTCTTGCCGCCCTGCCCGAGGCGAGCGGCGGCGTAGAGGCCGCCGAGGCCAGCCCCCACCACGACGACGTCGGCGCGCCCGGGCACGTCGACCTTCACGCGCCGCTTGGTCTCGGCGACCGGGGAGGCGACCGACATCAGGCGAACAGCGCGTCGCGGACGATCACGTCGTGGCGGCCGGGCCCGGTGCCCACCAGCGACACCGGCACGCCGACGAGCGCCTCAAGTCGCGACACGTACTGCTGGGCGTGGGCCGGTAGCTTCTCGAAGCGGGTGATCCCCGCCAGCGGCTCCGTCCACCCCGGCAGCTCCTCGTAGACCGGCTCCGCGCCGCCGAGCGCCGCCGCGCCCGCCGGGACTTCGTCGAGCCCCGCGTACGCCGTGCACACCCGCACGACGTCCATGCCCGACAACACGTCGAGCTTCGTCAGGGCCAGGCGGGTCAGGCCGTTGACCATCACCGCGTGGCGCAGCATCGGCACGTCGAACCAGCCGCAGCGCCGGGGGCGTCCGGTGGTGGCGCCGAACTCGCGACCGACCGCGCGCAGGCGCTCGCCGGTGGCATTGTCTTGTTCGGTGGGGAAGGGGCCGGATCCCACCCGCGTGCAATAGGCCTTGGCGATGCCCACGACCTCGTCGATCGCGGTGGGGCCGACGCCGCTACCCGCGCAGGCGGCGCCGGCGACGGTGTTCGAGGACGTGACGAACGGGTAGGTGCCGTGGTCCACGTCGAGGAAGGTGCCCTGCGCCCCCTCGAAGAGGATGCTCTGCCCGGCGCGGTGGGCCTCGTGGAGCATGCGCACCGCGCTCCGGGCGTGCGGACGGATACGCTCGGCCAGCGGTCGCAACTCGGCCAGGATCGCGCCGGCGGCGAGGGGCTCGCCCCCCAACTCGGCAAGGCGGAGGTTGTAGGCGGGGAGGTGGGCAGCGACGTGCGCCACGAGGGTGGCGTCGTCGAGCAGGTCGGCCACCCGCAGGCCGCGCCGACCCACCTTGTCTTCGTAGGCGGGGCCGATGCCCCGGCCGGTGGTGCCGATCTTGCGCTCCCCCAGCGCGACCTCGCGCGCCACGTCGAGCGCACGGTGCCACGGCAGGATCACGTGCGCCTCGGTGCTCACGACGAGGCGCGCCGGCCCGGCGTCGACGCCTGCCGCCAGGAGCGCGTCGATCTCGCGGACGAGGACCCCGAGGTCGATCACCACCCCGTTGCCGATCACGTTGACGGCCTCCTCCTGCAACATCCCGCTTGGAACCAGGTGAAGGATCGTCTGCTTGC
>CAYHRZ010000355.1:0-5966 GCA_964359125.1 uncultured Klebsiella sp.
CTTCCTCGCGGCGGTGGCGGGCGTCACCGTGCCGGAGCGCAAGCGCAAGATCTTCGGCGTGTTCTTCGTGGGGGTGTTCGTGGCCGAGTCCGGACGCTACACCGGGGCCCGCTGGCTCGCCCAGGGCACGCTGTACCCCGACGTGATCGAGTCGGTCTCGTTCCGGGGTCCCTCGGCTACCATCAAGTCGCACCACAACGTGGGCGGTCTCCCAGCCGACATGGCGCTCTCGCTGATCGAGCCCTTGCGCGAGTTGTTCAAGGACGAGGTCCGGGTGCTGGGGCGCGAGTTGGGGTTGTCCGAGGCCCGCGTGTCGCGGCAGCCTTTCCCGGGGCCGGGCCTCGCCGTCCGCTGCCTCGGCGAGGTCACGCCCGCCCGGGTGCGCGTCCTCCAGGAGGCCGACGCCATCGTCCAGGCCGAGTTGGAGCCCCTCGACCTGGGTCTGTGGCAGGGCTTCGCCGTGCTCTTGCCGGTGCGGAGCGTGGGCGTCATGGGCGACGCGCGCACCTACGAGGAGGTGTGCGCCATCCGCGCGGTTCACTCCTCGGACGGCATGACCGCTCACGTGGCCGACGTGCCCATGTCGGCGCTCACCCGCATCGCGAACCGGGTGATCAACGAGGTCCGGGGCATCAACCGCGTCGTCTACGACGTGAGCACCAAGCCGCCCGCCACCATCGAGTGGGAGTAGGTTCTCTGGACTGGCACCAGGGCGCGGTACTCGTCGCCGCGTCGGCGGTCGGCGCGTTTGGGGGTGGCGTGTACGGGCGCCTCGGGCTGGCGGCTGGCCTGGCGGTGGTCCTCGGCGCTTCGTGGTGGCTGGCCATCCTGGCCTTGGCGGCGGCCCTGGTCGTGCTCCGCCGACCAGCCTGTCCTGACCGCGCGGTTGCCGGGTGGGCGCTGCTCGCGCTGGGCGCCGTGGCCGCTAAGCAAGCGGTCGCTGCCCGGGCGCTGCCCGGCGCGGTCGGCCGCCTGCCGGAAGCGTCGTTGACGCTCGTGACCGCCGTCGCCGCCCTGGGCCTGGCCGCCGGCGCTGCGGAGGCGACTCGGCCGCGCCGGTGGCTGGCGGCCGGGTTGGGCTTGACCGGGGCGGTGACGCTGTCGCAGCGGGGGGGGGGGGGGCACGCCCCAGGGGGCGCCGGGGGCCGGGGGCGGGGGGAGCGGGCGGGGGCCGAGTGGCTCGTGTACGAGAGCGGCCTCGACCGTGCCCGCGGCGGGGCGTGCGGAGCCCCTTGCCCCGGCGACGACGTCCTGCTCGCCCGGCTGGTACGGGCGGTGCCGCTTCGCGACGAGGCCGCGCTCGCGCTCGGGTGGCGCGCCGCGCTGGACCTTGGTTGGCGGCCGCGGCGGGCGGAGGGCGTGGCGGTGCCGGTGGCCCGCGAGTTGGAAGCGCGGGGGCGGGGCGGCGAGGCCTTCCGGCTCTTGTCGATGCACCCCCGCGAGGGCGAGGTCGACGGGTTCATGTCGATGATGGAGCGGGTGGAGGGCGCGCCGCTACACTGGCGAGGTGGTGTGCTCGGTGAAGCGGTGCCAGGGCGACTCGCCCTCGACGCCGAGTTGGCGCACAACGGCACCTTCACCCTGGAATTCACGGCCACCGAGTCGGTCCGGGGTGGCCGCCTGTTGCTGGAGGGCACCGCCTACCTCGGGGCACCGCGGGTGTCGGTGCAACTCGACGCCGCGCCCGCCCGCGAGGTGGTCGTCGGCGGCGCGCTCGCCCTCGAACTCGGCCCGCTCGAGGCCGGTCCCCACCGCCTCCGCGTGCGGTTCGACGACGACCTGGTCGGCGAGTCTGGTGACCGCAACGTGGTGGTCCGGGCCCTCGACGCGCCGCAGAGCCCCTGATCGCCTACTCGGCGCGGAGTTCGACCTCGTAGCGGATCGCCTCTGCGAGTCGCATCGACACCTCCTCGGCGTCGTTCGCCCCGCGGCAGAGGGGGCGGCGGAAGGCCCGCAGGACGGGCCCGCCGTCGGTCGTGAGCAAAAGGGCGAAGGTGGCCGGGGGTGCCACGGGCCTGACCGACTGCAAGTCGTCGATCGTCGGCGCGTCGCGCAATTCGACGCGCCACCGCGCGGCCACGCGGCGCTCGGGGGTGTCGAGCATGGAGAGCGCCTCGCGCACGGCCGCGTCCCACTGGGCCTCGTGGAGCTGCACCGCCCGCGGGTAGCTCTCCGGCCGCAAGGCGTGTGCGCGTTCCAGGGCGTCGTCGGCCTCGGCGAGGCGGCCGAGTACCTCCAGCGCCTGGGCCCGGACCGCCCACGCCCGGGCGTTGGCGGTGTTGGCCTCGAGGATGGCCGCCGTTGCCGCGAGGGCATCGTCGACCAGGCACGCCGACAGCATCGCGGCGGCCTCGATGACGCCGGGGTCGCGCCCCAGTCTTCGCGCCTTCTGGGCGGCGAGCAGCCCCACCTCCCCGTGGCCGTACCTCGGGGCCGCGTCGGCCACGACCAAGAGCGCGTCGGCATCGTCGGGGTCCTCGTCGAGCAACTCCTCGGCATACACCACCGCGCCCTCGGGGTCCCCGTCTGCGAGTTGGCAGCGGGCCCGCTCCAACAAGAGGGCCGCCCGCGCCCGCTGGTCGAGGCTCCAGGTCTTGCCGCCGATGGAGTCGTCCACGCTAGGCCGGGCCGAAGAAGAACAGGCCCACCGCGACGAGCACCAGGAGGGCACCGAAGCCCGCGAGGGCAAGCAGCGCCAGGGGGACGCCGAAACGGGCGACCGCGCTCCGCTCCTGCTCCGGGGCCTCATCGGCCTCCTCGGCCACGACGGGTGCGGGCGCCCGCTTCGCCGCGACCCGTCCGCGCAGCGCGCCCGCCCGGAGCGCCTGCGCGAAAACGCCGAACTCGGCGATGTCTTTGCAGAGGCTCATGTTGGTGAGCATCCACTTCTCGAAGCCCGATTCCTCGGCCTCGTTCTCCATCCGGCCGGCCTCGTAGAGCGGCAGGGGCCCCAGGTCGAGGTTGGGGGAGGGGGGCACCTCCGAGAAGGGGACGCTGGCCTGGCTCAGCAGCGCGCGCTTCAACGCCAGGCGCGCCTTGAGGACAGCGAGGGGATACCCGCCGTGGGCCTCGGCCTCGTCGCGCACTTGGTCCAGAGGCACGGCGCGGTCGTAGGTGAGAGCGAGAATCCGCAGTTCAGTGGCCGACAGCTTCCCAGCCGCCTCGTTGAGGAGCGTCGTGGGACTGCGCGCCTGGGTGAGCTGGTTCGGGAAGTCGCCGCCGGCGATCCGCCCACCCGCCGTGCGCACCTCCTCCAGCAGCACCCCGTGTGCCCAGTCCGTCAGTTCCGAGGGTGTGTTGACGCTGAGAATGCCTTGTTGGAAGCGCACGCAGGCGCGACGGAGCGGTTCGCGCCCGTGCTCGTCGCCGAGGCGACAGGTGGTCACCGCGTAGTACCAGTCGGAGAATCGCTGCGCCATCGCCTGTCCCGACGCGGCGTCGCCGGCGCGCCACTGCTTGAACAAGGCGGCCGTGGGAGCGGTAGCTGGGTCCATCACCGCCCTCCTTACCACGGCGGCTCAGCCTGGGAGCACCGTGGCCATGGCCGCGAGCATCGCCACCTCGCGAATCTCGATGGCCGCGCCCAGCACGTCGCCCGTCAGGCCGCCCACCTTGCGGTACCAGAGCAGGTGCCAAGCGGCGCTGGCCAGCACGCCCAGCACGGCGCCGACGGTGCAGCGGAGGGCGATGTCACCCAGCGGGGCGAAGGCCGGCACGAGGAAGGCGGCGCCCAGGCACAACGAGATCACCCAGTCCTCGCGTCTGACCTCGGGGTGCAGCCAGGCGAAGAGCCCGCGGCCGGGCGTCGCGGGCTCGCCCTCCCGCAGTTCGAAAGCCAGCGGGGTGCGGGCGAAGATCAATGCGCACCAAAGCGCCTGCGCCACCGTGCCCGTTTCCACGCAGCGCGCGACGAGCGCCACCTTGAACAGGATCCAGAAGCCCACTGCCACGGCGCCGACCGCCCCGGCGCGGGCGTCGTGCATCACGGCCAGCCGCTTCGCCGCGTTGCCGTTGACGGCGAGTCCGTCGACGCAGTCGCTGAGCCCGTCGAGGTGCAGCCCGCCGGTCGCCACGAAGATCGTCGCGACGGCCAGGACGCACCCAGCGTAGGATCCCAGCGTCCAGGCGCCCGCAAACAGCATGGTGACCGCGAGGACGGCGAGCACAGCGCCGGCCACCGGGAAGTACCGGGTGCCGGCGGCGTGGTCGTGCGCCGAGGCCTCGACCGAGCCCACCGGAATCCGGGTGAGGAAGGAGAGGGCAAGCCGGATGTGCGTCATTTCAGTCCCAGGGGCACACCCGCCACCAACAGCCAAACCCGCGTCGCGACCGCTGCCACGCGCTGGTTGCACTTGCCCAACTCGTCCCGGAAGCCGCGCGACAGCGCGTTGTCGGGCACGATGCCCATCCCCACCTCGTTCGTCACCACCCACACCGGTCGGCGCTGCGCGTCGAGTGCCGAGCAGAGGGCGCCGACGCGCTCCGCCACGTCGCCCGTCGCGAGGCCGCCGAGCACGAGGTTCGCGACCCACATGGTCAGGCAGTCCACGACGATGGCACCGCCGTCGCCGAGCCCGACCAAGGCCTCGGGTAGGCGTGCCGGCGCCTCGGTGAGGCGGTACCGCGGTCCACGCTCTTGCCGGTGTCGGGCGATCCGCGCCGCCATGTCGTCGTCGTGGGCCTCCGCGGTGGCGACGAAGTCGATGGGCCCGGCAACGTCCTCGGCCTGCCCGAGCACGAATCGGCTCTTGCCCGAACGGGCGCCGCCGGTGACGAGGTGCACCATCAGCGCCGCGCCCGCACGGTGGACAGGACGCGACTGCCGATCCAGACGTGGCGGGCCTCGCAGCGGAAGCCCAGCAGGTCCGCGGACAGCGCCTCCACGCGGTCCACCCCGTCGTTGCCGGGCCACACTTCAACCTCGCCGAACCCGACGTAGCGCTCCACGGTCGGGTGGATCGCCTTGTACACCGCCTCCTTGACCGAGAACCGCAGCACCGCGTCGATCCAACGGCGCCCTTCGGCCAGCAGACTGTTGGCCGCCAACTCCGCCGGGGTGAGCACCCGGGCCGCTATTCCGGGCCGCTCGTGGTCGGTGTCCTCGAGGTCGATGCCCAGCCCCAGCCCACCCCGGGCCACCATCGCGACTGCCAGGTCGTTCTTGTGGGACACCGAGCCGCTGATGCCGTCGCTGAAGGCGGGTGCCCCGTGGGCATTGCTGAGCACCGCTTGGCGCCGCGCGCCGATCTCGGCCAACGCCGCGGAAACGGCCAGTCGGCCCCCCGTGAACTGCACCTGGCGGTACCCACGCAAGCCCTGGGCTGCGGCGCGCTCTGGATCCAGCAACCGCGCGAGGGTGGCGTCGTCGACCGGCGCGGGGTCGTCGGGGAGGTGCACGCCGGCCACTACGCCGTGGGGCACGGAGACGAGGAAGGCGAGTCCCCAGGGCTGGTGGGGTGAGGGGCAGATCACGGGCCCAATCTTACACGCCGGCTCGTTGCCGGGAATCTGGGCCCACCCCCACGGGTTGGCGGGGCGTCATCTCGCCGCCCTCTGGGTGGGCGTTTCCCCGTGAAACCCTCCCGTGGCGCCGCCCACCGGAATAGTTGCCCGACTCTGCCCGGAGTGCCCGCATGTCCTTGCTCCTTGCCGCACTGATCAGCCTCCCTGCGATCGCGGGGACGGACCGGGGCGAGGCGGAACACACCCGTTTGAGCGGCGAGATCGAGCAGTTGGCCGAGCGGCAGGTGTGGACCGGGGTGGAGAAGAAGTTCGTCGAACTCGAGAAGCTGGGCGTGGACCTCACCTACGACGACTGGATGCACGGGGCCTACGCCTCTCGCGCCTTGGGCGACATGTCGGCCGCCTACGCGCGGCTGAAGAAGGCGGCGAAGATCGACAGCAGCAAGGAAGTGATCGACTGGCTCTACGCGATCGACATGAACTACAGCAGCGTCGAACTGCTG
>CAYHRZ010000356.1:0-5962 GCA_964359125.1 uncultured Klebsiella sp.
AGCGTGGTGCACGCCGAGGTCCGAGGTCAACAAGACCGCCTCCGCCGGCTCCACGCCGTCGAGCAGCTCCGCCACGCCACCGTGCACCGCGCGCGTCACGGTGACGCCGCGTTCTTCCAGGGCGTTGCTGGTGGCGGGCGCGAGCGCGTGGACCTCCCTGCCCTGGGCGTGCTCCACCGCCACGTCGACGCTCCGGGGGCTCGAGACCAGCAGCAACTTCCGGCCGGGGAGGGCGGTGACAGGCAGGGGCTCGAAGGCCACGCAGGGGGCCACGATGGTGTCCCAACCGGGGACGGGTTCCATCTCTCGAGTGACGATCAAACGCATCTTACTCCAGGCTCAACAGGTACTCGTCCCAGTTCGTGTCGCGACTCCATGTCGCACCGTCGCCGGTACTGTAGCTGTCCATGTATCGAGGAATGGGGTCGAACAAGAGGGTCAGCCCCTGCGCCCAGCTGTAGTCATCGGCGGTGAAGCTGCCGAGTACAGCGGTGTCGAGAGATGTACGGAGGGTCGCGGCCACCGGGGACAGCTCAGGGTGGGCGCCGGCCTCCACCTGGACGGCGAAGTCGCCGAGGTCCAGGTACCAGGCCTCGTAGCCCTCCTCGACCCCGTGGGCCCGGTCGCGGGCGGCGAGCAGGGCCACCGACGCCTCGGGGTCGGCGAGCCCGATCGCGCCGAGTTCGCTGATGGCCGCGCTGACCGCCAGCACCGCGTCGAGGTCCGTCGCGGAGTGCGTGAGTTCGCCGCCCTGCTCCACGGCGCCGCGTGACATCTCCGTCGCGACATCACCCGCGCCAGCCTCGGGGTTCGCGCGCATGTAGGCCAGGACGTCCTGGTAGATGAACCCCTCCCAGCCCACCCAGGACTCGGCAGCGGAGAGGTACGCGGCGTACGGCTGCAACGCGTGGGCAACCTCCCAACTCGCCATGTTGCACGCGTCGAAAGCCACGACGTCGAGGCGACCGTGGGCGGCGACGCTCGCCTCGAGGCCAGCGGCCAACTCGCCTTCGGCGATGGAGATGGCCGAGCCGCTGGTGTCGTCGGACGCGATGCCGGGCGGCGGGGCGCCGGCGGGGGCGGCCTCGGGGTCCTGGACGAGCCAACCGTCGCCGTGGTTCCAGAGCACCAGCACCCGCCTCTCGGCGGGGTAGTCGGTCGCCGCCCAGTCCAGGAACGCGGCCAGGGTGTCGGGCGAGCCCATGTCGATCTCGCCGAGGTCCTCGATCACCGGCGACGCCACGAGGTCCGGGTCCTCGTCGTGCTCGATTCGGTACCGTCGCGCCCCCGTCCAGTCGCCGTCTTTCTTGGAGTAGCCCTCGATGCGGTCGGCCTGGACCAGGACCTCGACGCCGTCGCCGCTGCCGGTGAGCTCCAGCTCGTTGAGGTCGTGGACGACGTAGGCTTCGAGGTCGTTGTCGCCATCCATGTAGATCAAGAACTGCCAGTGGGCAAGTTCGGGCTTCCCGGTGTCTGCGGTATCGTCGGTGACCGGGGTGTCGGCAAGCTCTCCGGTGTCGGTGCCCGGGCCGCCCCCGGTTCCGTCGTGACTCGACGAGTCGACCGACAACGGCGGGTGGCACGCGAAGAGGAGGGCGACGATCATGTCTCGACGCTATCGCCGAGCTTCCCGGTGACCCGCAAGTAGGCGTCCACCCAGGCCACCTGGGCGACGGTGCCGGTGTAGACCACCCCCACGCAGCAGGCGAGCAGGCCCAGCGCGCCGAACAGGGCGTTGACAAAGGCGAAGTTCACCATCCGGATCCGCTTGCCGTCCGCCAGCGACCAGCTGTGCTCGAGGGACTCCATCACGCCCATGCCGTCGAGCGCCACGGCGTAGGTGGCGAGGCGAACGCCGGCCCAGACGTACGTGGCGATGGGCACCGTGATCACGGCGAGCACCACCAGCCCCGCGAGCATCCAGAGTTGGAAGGTCTGGATGTCGCCCGCGATCACAGCCTCCACCGCCCAGTAGAAGAAGGGCGCGGACGGTAGACCCGCGAGGGTGAAGGTGCCGAAGTTCACCATCCCCACCAGGAGGCCCAGCAGCAAGAGCCGGAACAGCACGTCGCGACCCGAGAACAGGGTGGGGAAGGCCCCGTCGCCTCCCGTGACCACCTCGCGGGCCACGCGGAGGTGCCCGGCGACGAGCCAGGTCTGGGCGATCCACACCAGCACCCCGAGCCCGCAGCTCAGCGCAATCCCGGCGGCCATCGCCGTCAAGAGCGCGATCAGCACTTCCGGGTCGAGACCCTGGACGTCGCCCGCGGTCGACGCCAGGTCCCCCATGCTCCCGCTCACCCGCCCGCCGCACTGCCCCAGGGCGTTGATGCCGAACGCCAGCACCGCGCCGCCAATCACCACCATCGGCGCACGGTTGACGTTCTCGAAGGCGGCCGGGATCGACTCGGTGATGGAGAAGGGCTTCATCCCGGGCCCCTATCCCGCTCAAGTTGGCCGCCCGCTAACCGAAGGGCGACCATGCCCGCCGTCGCCTACGTGCTCCAGCGTTACCCCGTCCTCTCGCAGACCTTCGTCCACGCCGAGCTGGTGGCGCTGCGGCGCCGCGGGGTGGACGTCAGCGTGGTCACCCACGAGGTCGGTGACCCGGCGGTGCGCTTCGGCGACGGCCCGGACGGCGTGCCCCTGGCGCCGGCGCACGTCGGGTTGCACGGCGCCGCCGCCGCGCTGCGTCGCTTCGACCACGTACACGGGCACTTCGCCGACTTCGGGGTGCGGGTCCTCGCGCCCCTGGCCGAGGCGGCGGGACGGCCCTTCTCGTTCACCGCGCACGCCTACGACCTGTTCCGTCGTGACGCCGCCGTGACCGTCGACGAGTGGCGGTGCCTGTCCTCTCGGCTGCGCCGCGTGGTGACCATCTCCCGCTTCCACCAGGAGTTCCTGGTGCGACGCGGCGTGCCGGCCGCGAAGGTGGCGGTGATCCCCAACGCGGCGGCGCTGGCGCGCTTGTTTGCGGTTGCCCCCGCCGCCCCCACCTCGCTGCGGCGGGTGCTGGCGGTCGGTCGCCCCGTCGCCAAGAAGGGCTTCGGCGTGCTCGTCCAGGCCTGGGCGCTGGCGCGGACAATGGTTCCCGGTCTGGAACTCGACATCGTCGGCGGCGAGGGGCTGGTGGCCGCGCCGCCCACGGGCCTCCGGCTGTTGCCCATGTGCGACTGGTCCGGGGTGGTCGACGCGATTTGCGCGGCCGACCTGGTGGTGGCGCCCTGCGTCATCGCCCCCGACGGCGACATGGACGGCATCCCCACGGTGCTGGCCGAGGCGGGCGCGCTCCGCCGCCCGGTGGTGGCTTCGGCGCTGTCGGGCATCGGCGACCTCGTGGCCCACGGGGTCAACGGCCTCCTGGTGCCCCCGGGGGACGCCCACGCCCTCGCGATGGCGCTGGTGCGATTGGCCGAGCGCCCCGACGAGCTCACCCGCCTCGGCAACGCCGGGCCGGTGCTGGCTGCCGCCCACGACAGCAACCTCGTCGCCGAGCGCCTCGAACGCCACGTCTTCGCCGCCTGAGGAATCCGATGAAAGTCCTGGTCACCGACTCCTTCTGCTCCTCCAACCGCGGCGACGCGGCGATCCTCGACGCCATGGTGCGCGGCCTACGCGCGGGTGGGGCGGTGGTCGAGGTGGTGTCCCACTTCCCGGAGGTGGCCAAGCAGTTCCACGGCGTCGCCGCGGTCGACGACCGCGACGCGGTGGCGGTGGCCCGGGCGGTACACGAGGCCGACTTCGTCGTGAGTTGCGGTGGCTCCTTCCTCCACGACCTGTACGCGCCGAACCTCAACGCCCGGCTGGCCACGCTCCACCTGGCGCGGCGTGCCGGGATCCCGTACGCCATCTTCGGTCAGAGCGTGGGTCCGCTGGTGCATCCCCTGTCGCGACAGGCCGTGCGCGAGGTGCTCGACGGCGCCGCGTGGCTGTGCGTGCGCGACGAGGCCAGCGCGCGGGTGGTGCGCGAACTCGGCGTGAGCGCGCCGCTGAGGGTGGGCGTCGACGCGGCGGTCCTCGGCCGCGCCCGGGCGCCGCGGCGAGGCGCCGGGCCGGTGCTGGGGGTGACGGTCCGGGCGTGGCACTTCCCCGGCGGGGCCGACCCGTTGGCGGCCCAGGACGGCTACGAGGCAAGCGTCGCCGTGGCCTGCGACCGGTGGGCCCGGGCCACGGGCGGCGTCGTCCGTTTCGTCTCCAACTGCACCAGCCACGGGGGCTACCGGCAGGACGACCGCGTGGCGGCGCGACGCGTGGCGGCGCGCATGGACGCCGAGGCCGAGGTGATCGAGGCAGCCGACCTGGACTTCGCCGCGGTGCGCGGGGAGTGTGGGGGCTGCGACCTCTTCCTCGGGACGCGCATGCACTCCTTGATCTTCGCGACCACGGCGGGCGTTCCGGCCGTGGGGGTGGCCTACGAGCAGAAGACCTTCGAGTGGATGCGGGCCGTGGGGTGTCCCGACGACGTGGTGGACATCGAGGCGCCAGCGGCACTCGGCGACCGCCTGATGTCGGTGTGGGAGCGTCGGGAAGCCGTGGCCGAGGAACTGGCTCGACAGGGGGAGCGCCTCCGCGCCGTCGCCCGCGAGGACATGGCGTTGCTGCTGCGCGTCGCGGCTGGCGAGCGCTTCGAGAGGCACCAGTCGGTGCGTCGCGACGCTTCGGGCTGGGAAGGCGAGACCTGGCGCTTCGACGTGGCGCACCGCCGCTTGCGGCAGGTGGCCGACATCGTGGCCGGCGAGGGCGGGCGCCGCGTGCTGGACCTGGGGTGCTCCACCGGCCTGCTGGGCCGGATGCTGGGGCCCGCCTACGACTACACGGGCATCGACGTGGCGGCCTCCGTCGCGACCCGCGATGAGAACTTCCGAGTTGAAACAGGCAGTCTCGACGATTGGAGCCCCACCACCACCTACGACGTGGTCGTCGCGTCCGGGAGCCTGGAGTACGTGGCCGACCTGCCGCGCACCCTGGCGGCCATCCGCGGCGCGCTGCGAGACGGTGGCCTGGCGGTGCTCACCCTCTTCAACCTCGCGCACTTTTCGCGCGCGGTGGGCTCGCACCACCGGCACGCGGCGTGGACGATCCAGGCCCGTCCCGACGACTTCGCGCTGCTCTTGCGGCAGGCTGGGTTGGAAATCCGGCGGTGCCTGCCCACGACCCTTGGCTACGGTCCGGCACCGGCGGTGGCGGACGAGCGCCCCACGGAGGTGGAAGTCGACGGGACGGTGATGCCCGGCATCGAACGCCTTTCCCGGCTGGCGCACCACCTGGTGTTCGTCTGCCGGGCCACCACGCCGCAGGCGGCGCCCGACCGCGTCGACGAGCAACTCCTCGCGGGCAACGTCACCGGTGCCCTGCACACCGCGCTCGCCCAGGCGCGGGCGGTGCCCTGGGCGTCGCGGGCGTGGAACGACCTCGCGGTGGCCTGGAGCGCCGCCGGCCGCGCCGACAAGGCCCGAGAGGCGGTACTCCGTGCCTTCGTGCTCGACCCCAGCCGCCCCGAGGTGCACGACAACATCGACGCCCTCGGCCTGGAGGTGGAGGTCGACGACCCGGAGACGGCGGTGATGGTCGCGCCCGACAACGACGACGCCTGGCGCGGGTTGGTGCGCGCCCTGGGGGACGCAGGCCACGTGGCCTCGGCCGCCAGCGTGGCGCTGCTGGCACGGCGGCGTCGCGCGGCCTAGGGTCGAGCGCGATGACCGTGACCGGCACCCTCGCGCGCGACGGCGCGCTCTTCGTCCTCCGCGACCGGGCGACTGGCCGCAGCTACGAGCTCGTGGGCGAGAACTTCCCGGAGCGGGTGCTGGGGCTCACCCTGCGGGTGGTGGGCGCCGAGGAGCCCACCTTCGGCGGGGTGCTCGCCGAGCAGCGCGTGGTGCTGCAAGTCCAGCGCTGGCAGGTCGTCTAGCGGAGCCGCGCTCGCAGCGCCGCCTTGTCCGCTGCGGTCACCTCGCCTCCAAGC
>CAYHRZ010000357.1:0-2973 GCA_964359125.1 uncultured Klebsiella sp.
TCGTCGGGCGGCGCCCCGGCCCCGATCAACCCGGGGTGCGCCTCGCACGGCGGGCCCCGGCGTCGACGCCTCCAGTCCGTCCCCTCCGGGCTCGACGAGATGTCAACACCCTCCAAGCCTTTCCAACCGGCCGCCTCGGACCCGGCAGCCGGCGAGTCGCGTGGGTGGAGCAGCGAGCAAGGCCGACCTCGTGGGCCGGGGCACTGAGAAAGCGCGCCCGCTACGCCGCTGGCGTGGGACGCCGCTCGGCGAGGATCGTCGCCAGGCCCAGCGCGGCCGCCACCAGCGAGGTGGGCGCGCAGTACACGGTGAGCAGCGGCAAGAACGACACCACGACCGCCGCCCAGCGCAGGCGGGGATCGACGTGGCCCATGATCATCCGGACGCCGGCCACCAGGTGGAGAGGCGCCGCGAAGACGGTGCAGAACAGCCACAGGCCGTAGGCGCCGAGCAGCAGCGGCCCCACCCAGAGTTCCTCGTTCCGAAACTGGTCGGCGACCGCCATCGCGCTACCGATGGCGCCAAACAGCGTACCCACGATGGAGAGCGCGAGGAACAACGCCTCGAGCGCACCCGCGACGACGAAGCCGATGCCGGCGATGAGGGAGAGGCGCACCGGCGCTGGGTAACGCGCGAGCCGCGGCCGCTGTCACGCGGTGGACGGGACCGGCGTTGAGCGGGTCGTGAACGTCCCGCGCTGTATGGTGCTGCTGCTTCCCGCCGCGAACGCCGACGTTGTGGTGAGCTACACGCCGCTCGGCGCCTGCGACTAGCCTCCCGTCTTCATCGCCGCGTCGTCGGCTTTGAGGTTCTTCACGTCGACCTTCACCTCGCCGGCCTGGACGCCCAGGGCGTCGAGCACCAGCTTCGAGACGCCCACCGACAGCGACTGGCTCCCGTTACGATCCACCGTGGCCACGTTGGCGCCGGGGCCCTGGCCCAGGGTGGCGCTCACTGCGTCGGTCTTGATCGTCCCGGGTTTGAGGCCCACAGTACCCTGTACGCGGACGTTGTCGGGGTTGACCAGGGGAGGCTTGGACGGCGTGGCACCACCCCCGCCGGACCTTGACGGCTTCGACGGGGTTTGCGACCCGCCGGCGGACATCCCCGACACCAGCGACGGCACCGACAGCGGCAGCCGATCCCCGCTCGCGCCGAGCGCCTTGTTGGCCTCCTCGGTGAGGTTGCTGTCCCACAACCCCGACACCGAGGCGTAGAGTTTCCCCTCGTTCGACAAGTACACGCCGGGCACCGACGTCCAGCCCCAGGTGTCGAGCGGCTTGCTGAACTTCGCCGAGGTCCCCGACGGCACGACCCGGCCGTCGACCACCTTCACCTCCACGTAGGCGGTGGTGCCCTCTTGCACGGTCATCTTCCCGGTTCCGGAGCCCATTGTCCCCGCGTTGAGCGGCGCCGTGGCCTTGAGCGAAGCATCGTCGACCAGCGCGGCGGCCTGGTCCAGCACCGGCTTCTGTTTGCCGGTCGCCTTCTTCGCGGGCGTGCCGGTCTGCACCGAGAGCGCCCCGGTGCTCGCCTTCCCGAGCGTGGTGCGTGTGCCGCCGGCATCGACCGCCACGTTACTGCCCTGGACACTGGCCGCGTTCACCGTAGACTTGTCGCCAGCCACCGTGGCGCTCACGTTGTTGCCGCCCAGCGTGCCGGCCGTGAAGGGGCCGGCGTCGAAGCCCGCGGTGTCGAGTCGCTTGGCGCTGGCCGACGTGGTGCCGCCGCCCACCTTCGCCTTGGCGCCGGTGGCCTTCGCCGACTTCACCGACACCGCCGGCGTCTTGATGCCATTGGCCGCCAGCGTGTCGGCGCCCAGCGACAGACCGTCGGGACCGGTGGCGAAGGTCGCGCCCCCGGCGGAGGCGGCGTTGACGCTGCTGGTCCCGTTCTTCAGCCGGTCCGCGTTGACGCTGCTGGCCGTGCCCGTCGTTCCCCCGGCACCGGTGACGATCTTCGCGTCTTTCGCGCTGGCACCGCCGATGGTGGTGTTGCCGAGCGCGAGGCTGTCGGCGTCGACCGTCGCCGCGCTGATGGTGGTGTTCTCGCCGCCGGTGGCCACGCCCAGGCCGGTGGCGGTGGCGCCCCTGATCTTGTTCCCTCGGGCGTCGATGCCCTTGGCCGTGGCCGACTTGGCACTCAGGTTCGTGCCCTCGTCGCTGACGACGGCGCCGCCCCCCGTGACGCCCACCTCGTCGACGCCGACGCCCGCCGCCTTGATGCCCTTGGCGTTGCCGGAGGCGAGCCCGATGGTGGTGGTGCCGCCCGCCATGTCGAGGGTGGCGTCCTTCGCGCTGGCCGCGGCGACCGACGTGGACCCGCTCCGGATGCCCCCCGCGTTGGCGCCGTCGACGGCCAGGTGTGTGCCCTTCGGCCCCACCGTGCCGCGGCCCCCGGTGACGCCGAGGTTCGCGATGTCGACCCCGCCGGCGTTGACCCCCGACGCCGTGCCCTGGTCCACGCCGAGGGTGGTGGTGCCCTCGTTGTGCCCCACCCGCAGCCCCGAGGCGCTGGCCCGGTCGAGCGTCGCGCCCCCGGCCTTGATCTTCGCGGCGTTGGCTGTTTGCGCCGTCACCTGCGTGCCGTCGGCACCGACCGTCGCGGCGCCGCCGGTGACCGCCATGCTCTCGACCGCGTAGCCGTCGCCCACGATGCCCCCGGCGTTGGCCTGGGCCACGTCGACCCGCGTGCCCTGGGCGCCGTTGGCGACGTTGACCCCGCTCGCCCCGAGGTTGGCGATGCGCGTGCTGCCCGCGCCGACGCCCGTGGCGTTCACCGACGCCGCCTGCGCCGTCGTCTGCCCGTTGCCGGTCGACACGCTGCCCTCGCTCGCGGTGAGGCTGTCGACCGTGATCCCCCCGGCGCTCACCCCGGTGGCCCCGCTCTGGGCGGCCCTCACCGTGGTGCCCTTGGCGTTGACCTGGACCTCCAGCGCCTTGGCCTGCGCCGCGGTGACGGTGATGCCACCCG
>CAYHRZ010000357.1:2983-5944 GCA_964359125.1 uncultured Klebsiella sp.
ACGTTCTTGGCGTTCACCGACTGCGCCGAAATGTCGCCGGCCGCGAGGCCCTGTCCATCGATACTGCCGGCGTTGACGCTGGCGCCCTTCGCCCCGAGCTTCGCCGACACCTTCTGCGCGGCCACCCCGTCGAGGCGCACGCCCCCGGCATCGAGTCCCGTGCCCTGGGCCGCGCCGATGCCCAGCTGGTGCTCGCTGCCGTCGCTCGTTCCTACCAGGTTGGAGGCTGCGAGTTTGTCGGCCTTGATGCCCATCGCGTCGAGGCCCGACACCGACGCGCTGGCCACCTCCACGGTGGTATTCCCCGGCTTGCTGAAGAAGTCGGTCAGGCCCGAGCCCTTCGCCAGTTGCCGGTCCACCGTCACGCCGCTGAGCGCCACGCCGGTCGCCTTCATCGCCGGGTTGGCGCTCTCGACGTTCCTGGCCGAGGCCCTGCCCACGGTGAGCTGGGCGTTGTAGGCGCCACTTTTGGCCGCGTCCTGCTCGCGTAGCTTCACCGCGTCGGCGCTGACGGCGTCGGCAGAAAAGCCATCGCGAGCCACCTTGGCGATGCGCAGCTTCGGGATGCGCATCTCGTCGTTGCCCCACACGTCGACTTCCATGCGGTTGGCGCCTTCCTCCCGGTCGTCCCACTGGATGCCCTTGCCGTTGGCGCCGAGCATCTTCCCCGCGTGTTTGCTCCCCATCACCGCGCCGAGCTTGTCGAAGAAGCCAGGTTCACTGGGGACAGATTCCTCGACCGGAGGCGCCATGCTCGCGGCGAAGCTGTTGCCCCCGCCCGCCGACGAGGCCGTGCTGTGGACCTTGTTCGTCGTCCCGGGGCCGCCGCTGCCCTGCTGCGTGCCGGTGGAGGTGGAGGTTGACGCGACCTGCGGGCGGTGGGACTGGTTGCCAGACATCCGACCAGTGTACAACTCGGCGCTCGTCTCGGGGGACAGATCACCCCTGGTTTGCGGGGATTCTTCGCTCCACCCAGAATCCGTGTTCGTCGCGCACCCGCACCCGGAGGTCGGTCCCGTCCTGGGCGATCACCTCACCGGTGGCCGCCGGCGCGAAGGCGCCGTCGACGTCGCCCGGCGGCAACGCCACGCGGGTGCCGGGCCGCAGGCCGTGCGGCACGACCACGTCGCGGCAGGCCCCCACGCCACCCGAGAGCGACACGGCAACGAACCCTTGCTCACACAGCCAGTGGGCCACGCCGAAGGAGCGCACGCCGGCCGCGCAGTACACGGTGATCACCCGGTCGCGCGGCAGCCGATCCAGTTGGTGCGGCACCATGTCCATCGGGATCAGGAGTGCATCGGTCGCGACACCGGATGCGTACTCCCCGGGCTCGCGGACATCGAGCAAGCACGACCCCGGGACCACTTCGTCCACCTCCAAGTTCGGCACGTCGTCGTCCTCGTCGGCGGCGGGAGGGGCCTCGGTCCACTTGTTGGGTGGCTCGGGGGGCGGCTGCACGACCGGGCGCGGCCCGACGAGGGCACGGTCGGCCATGCGTCGCAACAGCTTGCGGATCACGCGGTCAACCAGCCTTTCAGGATGGATTCGGCGGGCTGGTCGGCGGGCACGTAGGGGTCGTCCTCCCCGGGCAGGTCGGTGAACCACTTCCACCACCAGCACCCCTTGAACCACGTTCGCGCCGCGCAGGCCCGGTAGAGCGCCTCGTAGCCACGCGCTTGCACCAGCGGGTCGGCGGGGCCGCTGCCCGGGTCCCAGGGCTTCTCCGTGCCCAGCGCCACCGCGCGGTAGCCGCACTCGGGAAAAACCACGTCGCGACCCCGCGCCGCGCGCTCGATGGCGTCGAGGTGGGGCGCCCACGAGGCCACCAGCGACTCCACGGTGCTGCCCTGGAGCGGGAAGTAGGCGTTGACGCCCACGAGGTCGTAGGCGTCCCAGTCCGAGAAGATCTCGTACTCCTCGTACCAGTTGGCGGCGTAGAGCAAGGTCCCCGGGAACACCTTGCGGATCTCGGTAGCCACCTTCGCCCACGCGCCGGGATTGTCCCGGGTCGCAGAGGTGTACTCCAGGCCCGCGCAGTAGTGCTTACACCCCGTCTCCGCCGCGATCCGGGCGTAGTGCAACGCGAACTCGGTGTACCGCTCGAACCAAGTTCGCCACCCGGCGGCGTCGAGGACGATGTCGCCGTTCCCCTTTCCCGCCATGAAACTCCAAGCCCAGAGGTGCGGCTTCATGGTCACCTCCACGCCGAGGTCGCGTAGGTTCCGGACCTCCTGCCGCACGTCGTCGTCGGTCATGGTGGGGTCGCCGCCGTAGTTCACTTCCGGTCGCGACAGCGACTTGGTGTATGCGAAGGGATTGAGCGCCACGTCGCGGACGCCCAGCGCCACGAGTCGCCTCGCCTGGACGCGGCTGCGCTCGCTACCGTACCCCCAGCCGCGCTGGTGCAGGTGGGCGAGGTTCATGCCACGGACGAAGTCCGCGCCTAGCTGACGGGGCGCGCTGCTCACGGCGGCGCCGGTGCCCTGGGGACTGGCGCTAGAGCAGCCCCCGGTCACGAGGCTCGCGCCGAGTCCACCCACCAGCTCGCGGCGATGCACTCCCCGGGCCACTACAACTCGCGGTCGATGATCCAGCGCGTGACCTTGTCGGACTTGCCGTCGAGGTTGGCGCTCATGCGCCACGGCGTGTACACCACCTTGCCCTCGCCCGACTCGAACTCCAGCAACATCGGCGAGTCTTTCTCCTCGCCGGTCTCCATGCCCTTGCGCCAGGGGGCGTCGGTACGCAGGAACACCTTCGTGTCGTCGCCCGCCGCGTCGACCACTGGCCAGGCGTCGAGGTCCAGGTTCATCTTCACGTTGTCCTGTCCGAGCGTCTCGGCGAGGTTGTCGCTCGACACCTCGCAGGTGAGCTCGCCGATCTCGCCGATCTGCGCCGCGTCGGGTTCGCTGCCGCCGAGGAAGTCGATCTTGTCGGGCCAGGTCTGTTCGATGACGT
>CAYHRZ010000358.1:0-402 GCA_964359125.1 uncultured Klebsiella sp.
GGGGCTCATCGCGATGACGCTGGCCTTCGACGCCTCCACGCGCGTGAGCGACGGCGCGGTCTTCCACCACCTGCCCCTGCCGCGGCGTCGCCGCGACCTCGCCCGGGTGCGCGGGCTGCAGTTCGGCGTGGCCAACAGCTTCGCCGACTTCTACGGCAAACTCGGGGGGTTCACCTTCTGGTCGCACCTCGAGGAGAACCACGCGCTGGACGCGGTCCTGGGCCGCACCGAATGAGTCGGGTGAGCGCCGACGTGGTGGTGGTGGGCTCGGGCCCCGGCGGGGCGATGACCGCGGCGCTGTGCGCGGAGGCGGGTCGCGACGTGCTGGTGGTGGAGGAGGGCGAGAACTTCCGCATCGACAGCGCGCCCTCGTTCTCGCTCGCCGAGATGGACCAGAAGTAC
>CAYHRZ010000358.1:412-5932 GCA_964359125.1 uncultured Klebsiella sp.
CAGTTCCCGCGCCTCCGGGCGGCGCTGGCGTGTCGGCTCGTGGCCGAGGGCGGGTTCTCGCTCGCCGAGATGGACCAGAAGTACCGCAACGGCGGCCTCAACGTCACCTTCGGCCAGACCAACATCACCTACCTCGAGGGCCGCTGCGTGGGGGGCGGCAGCGAGATCAACGCGGGTCTCTACCACCGCCCCCTGGCCAGCACGCTGGAACAGTGGCGCGACACGACGAACATCCGCGACTTCGGTCCCGCGTCGATGTGGCCGCACTTCGAGGCGGTGGAGCGCGAGTGCGGGGTGGCGACGTTCCCGGGCGACAACGGCCCGGCCTGCGCGCTCTTGCGCCGCGGGGCCGGCAGCCTGGGCTGGTCCACCCGCGAGATCGCGCGCTTCTGGCGCTACGAGGGGCAACACGACGTGGTGGGCCGTCGCCAGTCGATGAGCGAGACGCTGGTGCCCCGGGCGCTGCGCGCCGGCGCCCGGCTCAGCGCCAACACCCGCGTGCTCGCGGTGCGCCACCGCGGGGGGCGCGCCACGGGCCTCGTCGCCCAGCGTGAGGGTCGCCGGCTCGACATCGAAGCCAAGCAGGTTTTCCTCTGCGCGGGCGCCGTGCAAACACCTCGCGTGTTGCGCCGGTCCGGCGTGTTGCACAACGTCGGCGACAGTCTCCGGCTGCACCCGATGATCCGCGTGACGGCGCGGTTCCCGGAGAGCATGAACGACCCGGTGTACGGTGTCCCCACCGAGCAGGTGGACCAGTTCAAGCCGGAGCTCACCCTCGGCTGCTCCTACAGCTCGATCCCCCACCTGGCCCTGTGGATGGGCAGCGACCTCCCCGACAAACGTGATCGCCTGCGGGACTACCGGCGCACCGGCATCTTTTACGTCGCCGCCGTGGGGACTGGCGTGGGGACGATCCGCGACCTGCCGGTGCTGGGCGAGCCGCTGGTGCGGCTGCCGCTGACGCGCGACGACCTCACGCGGCTGGGCGAGGGGCTCGACAAGCTCGGCCAGCTCTTGTTTTCCGCGGGCGCCGTGGAGATCAGCAACCCGGTCGCCGGGCAGCCGGCCCTCCGCGACCGGCAGGCGTTGTCGAACCTCTGCCGCGCCCTGCCCCAGGGTCGCATGGCGGTGTCGACCATCCACCTCTTCTCGTCGTGCCCGATGGGCGACGACGACCGCGTGACCGCCACCGACAGCCACGGGCGGGTTCACGGTTTTTCCAACCTCTACGTCAACGACGCGTCGTTGTTCCCCATGTCGCCGGCCGTCAACCCGCAGGGCACCGTGCTCGCCCTGGCCCGGCGCAACGTGTTGCGTTTCCTCGGCGGCTAGCCGCCCGAGAGCGCCCGCACCGCCGCTCCCATCGCGGGGTGCTTGCGGCCGTAGTGCAGGGCCGCCGCCAGCAGGCCCACCGGGTTCCCGGTGTCGAAGTGGGCGCCGGAAAAGACGTGACCGTGGGCCAGCGGCATCCGCGCGAGCGCGTCGGTGAGCTGGATCTCGCCCCCTGCGCCCGGCGCCGTGCGACGTAGTTCGTCGAAAATCGCCGGCGGGAGCACGTAGCGCCCGACGATCGACAGGTTCGACGGTGCCTCCTCCGGCAGCGGCTTCTCGACCATGCGCTCGATCCGCATGCGGTCCGGTGCCACCATCGGCCCGGCGCAAATCCCGTACTTCCGGGTATCGGCGCGGGGAACTTCTTTCAGCGCCACCACCACGCCGCCGGTCTGCGCGTGGACATCGAGCAACTGGCGCACCACCGGGACCTCGGCGTCGACGATGTCATCTGGGAGGATCACCACGAAGTCCTCTCCCTCCCCCACCGCCGCCGCCGCCGTGAGCACGGCGTGGCCGAGGCCCATCATCTGGTGCTGGCGCACCGACACCACACGCGCGAGTCGCGACACGCGCCGAACCTCCGCGAGCAACTCCCGCTTGCCGGCGGCATCGAGCGTGGCCTCCAACGTGGGGGAGGCGTCGAAGTAGTCTTCGAGCGCGCCCTTCCCCCTCGCCGTGACCAGGACGATGTCGGTGATGCCCGCTTCGACCGCCTCGGCGACGACGTAGTCGATGCAGGGCCGGTCCAGGATCGGCAACATCTCCTTCGGCACCGCCTTGGTGGCCGGCAGGAAGCGCGTGCCGAGCCCCGCGACGGGCAGGACAGCCCGGGTGACGGCCACGGCCTAGAGGTCCCGGGAACTACGCTCGAGCTGCTCCAACTCGGTCTTGCAGTCGATGCAGTGGGTGGCCACGGGGCGCGCCATCAGCCGCTTCTCGGCGATCTCGTTGCCGCAGCTCACGCACACGCCGTAGTCGCCGCTCTCGATGCGCACCAGGGCTTCCTTGATCTTGTGGATGAGCACCCGCTCCCGGTCCCGGATGCGGAGCTGGAAGTCCCGGTTGGACTCCATCGAGGCGAGGTCGATGGCGTCGGCCAGGTTCTCCTTCTCGTCGGTGAGGTCGCCGAGGGTGGCGCCCGCCTCCGACAACAGTGCCCGCAGGCGATCATTCAGGAGATTGCGGAAGAATTCGAGACGATCGGGTTCCATGCTGCTCCTGCGCGGCTATCGGCGGGGGAATTCGTGACCGGGTGGACGCTTGCCCACCCCTGGCGGGTTCCTTACTTACTTTCGGCCATGCCGCTTCGCAAGCTGAGTCTCGTCACCTTCCTTCTCGGGGCGGCCCTGGCGCCTGCCCACGCCCGCGCCGACGACTGGCTCGGCGCCCGCAGCGCGGGGCGCGGGGGCACCGGGATCGCCGATGGCACCGACGCCGGCGCGGTCAGCGTGAACCTCGCCACCTTGTCGATGGCCCCCCGCTACGACATCGTGGCCGGCGGCGTCCGCGGCCCCGACGACACCTGGCTGGGGCGGGTGGCCGCGGCCGACTCGCGCACCTCGGCGGTCACGCTCGGGGCCGCCTACACCTACCGCGCCGACGACGTGCCCCCCGTCGGCGCGTCGTTGCCCGGGTGGGTGCTCGCCGGCGACGAGATCGACAATCCCACCACCCACCAGTCGCTCACGGTGGGGCTGGCCTACCCCTTCCTCGGCAAGAAGCTCGGGCTGGGGGTCACCGGGCGCTACGACTGGCGCTCGGCGCAGAACGAGGGCAGTGCCGACGCCTTCAACGTGGGGGTGAGCGCGGCGGCGGCGCCGGCCGAGTCGGTGATCCTCGCCGCCGGCGTCCAGAACCTGGTCGACAGCGGGTACGCCGACACCCGGCGCCTCGTGGACCTCGGCGTGCGATGGATGCCCGGCAAGTACCTGGCCCTGGAGGTGGGGGCCAAGACGGAGTGGATGGGTGAGCCCTTCGAGGCGTCGCTGGGCGAGCAGGCAGGGGTCGACGTGTACGCCACCGAGTGGCTGGTGCTGCGGGGCGGCTGGCAGCACGAGGGGGGAGAGCACACCGTCGGCGGCGGGATCGGGTTGTTGTCCGACAGGGCCGCCCTCGACTACGCGCTGACCGGCGAGCTGGGAAGCGACCCGCTCCGGCTCTGGCACGGTCTCGACCTCCGCATTCACTTCTAGGGCGGGGCGGTGCTCCGCGTCGCCACCTGGAACGTGCTGCACCGGGTTCACGCCGAGAACTGGGGGGAGGACCACGTGGTCGCCACCTTTCCCGACGAGCGAATCAGGGTCGCGACTATTGCCCGGGCGGTGGCGGCGTTGCTCGGCGACCACGACGCGGTGGCGCTGCAAGAGGTGAGCGGCGACCAGTTCGTGGCCCTGCGCGCCGCCTGCCCGGGGGCGTCGCTGGCGGCCTTTGCCTACCCCCGGGTACCGCGCTCGCTCCGGCCCGGGGGAACGATCCTCGACGATCCCCGGGAGTTCCTCGTGGTGGCCAGTCCCGTGGCGGCGGCGGTCGTGTACGCCGAGGTGGCCGCCGCCGACGACGGCAAGGGCCTCGTCGCGGTGCGGCTGGGCTCGGGCGCGGTGGTCGTCAACACCCACGTGGCGGGCAAGGACCGCGGGCCGGCACAAGCACGGCGGGTGTGTGCCTACGCGCGCGAGCGGGGTGCGGCCGCGCTGGTGGGTGACTTCAACATGGAGAGAGATCGCCTCGCGGAGCACGCCGGCGACCTCGCGATCGCCGCGCCCCTCGCGGGACCGCCCACTCGCCAGAGCGCGCCCAGCCTGCCCGGGAAGAACATCGACCACGGGCTGAGCGCCACCGGGACCATCAGCGTCGCGGGGGTGCTGCCGGGGGTGTACGCCTCGGATCACCGGGCGGTGAGTTTCCGCGTCGTGCCGCGCCCCGCTACTCCGGGCGCTCCATCTTCTTGACCGCCATCTGCACGTACTTCCGGATGTTCGGGATGTCGGGATCCAGGGAGTAGGCGCGCTGCAGGTCCTGGAAGGCCTGCCGGTAGTTCTTCCGGTAGTAGTGCGAGATGCCGCGGCGGCAGCGCGCCATGGCGTGGCTGCCGTCGAGTTCCACCGCCTGGTCGTAGAACTCGATGGCGCGGCGGTACTCCTTGCGCGCGAAGTAGAGATCTCCCATCGCCACGTGGGCGTCGGGGCGCTCCGGCTGGAGGTCCTCGGCGCGCTGGAAGTCGCTCATCGCCGAGCTGTAGTCGCCTAGTTCGAGGTAGCAGCGTCCCCGGCCGATGTGCGCGTCGACCCGGTCGTGGCGCAGGTCCAGCACGTCGGCGAAGGCCTGGATGGCCCGGCTGAGATCGCCGCGACCCGCGGCGCTGAGGGCGTCGTCCATCAGGGTGGCGATGCGCGCGTCGTCGCCTGCGGGCTTGATGGTCGGGGTCTCGACCATCGGCGTGGTGCGCGGCTCTTCCTCGTCCGTGAGCCGGGGTGCGGCGCTCTCGGCCCGGGGTGGCGGCGCGGGGCGGCGAGCACCGAAGCCGAGGAGGATTCCGCCACCCGGGGCGCTCACCCCCACGCTCTCCATCTCGTCGTCGTCGTCGGCGCCGCCGATGGGCTCGTCGTCGAGCGAGGGCCCCGCCGCGCGCACGCCCGCGGGTCCGACCGCCACGGCGGCGGCGTCACCGCTGGGCGCGTCGCCGTCGGGGGCGATGTTTTCCTCGTCGAGTTCCTCGACGGCATGGGCGCGGAGGACCGGCGCCACCGGCCGCGGCGCGGCCACGACTTGGGCCGCTTCCGGTGCCCCCGCAGGCGGGGGTCCGGGCGCTTCCTCGGGGGGCGTAACCGCGGTGGGCTCCGGGTTCGTCGCGGTCGCCAGCGCCGGGGTCGGCTCGGGCGGGGGCGCAACATCGGCGACCGGGTCCGGGGCCGCTTCGGCCAGGTCCAGCTGCAGGGTGGGCTCGGCGCCGCCCTCGCCGAGGTTCGTCGCGTCGCCGGGATCCGGCTCGGGCATGGCCAGCGCCGCGTCGCCTGACGGGGCGGCCTCCGCCGCGGGGATCGTCAGGGTCGGCTGGGTCTTGGGCTCCGGGCCTGGGGGCTCGGGCGGCTCGGCCGCTTCGGACGGCTGGGGCGGCTGTTGCTCGGCCTTGGCCTTGTGGCCGCGGGCCGTGCCGCGAGGAGGGGCCTCGGGAACGGCCGGGGCGGC
>CAYHRZ010000359.1:0-5925 GCA_964359125.1 uncultured Klebsiella sp.
GAGCGTAGGCACCGGCGCGGCGTCGTTCTCGGGGGGCGGCAAGCTGGACCTGGACCTGGTGCGCATCGTGGCCCCGGGGGTGCCGCTCATGGAGGGCACCGGCCACGTGACCGTCAGCATCGTCGAGGGCAGTGCCGATGCCCCCATCGAGGTCACGGTGTCGACGGAGGGTGCCACCCTGCGCACCGACTGGTTCCCGCACCCCTTCTCGAACCTCCGGCTCAAGGCCACGGCGACGCGGCACGGCTACCGCGTCAGCGACGTCCGGGCCGACGTGGGCGGCGGCCGCTTCACCGCCGATGGCACCATCACGGCCGAGGGCTGGCGCCCCACCCGCTACGACCTCAAGGGGACCCTCGCCAACGCGCGGGTCCAGTACCTCGACTACCTCCCGCCGATTACCGGGCGGGCCGACCTCCGCTTCGACGGTCCGGTCGGGGGCCTGCTCCTGGGCGGCACCGTGGTCATCGACGACATGCAGTTCCGCGACCGCATCGACTGGGAGTCGAAGATCGTCGCGTTGCAATCGAGTCGACTCACCAGCGCCGCTGGGCAGGATCGCACCGATTTCTTCGCCATGGATCTCAGTGTGGAGGCCGCCGAGACCGTCCACCTGCGGAACAACCTGGCTGACGCCGACGCGAGCGCCAGCCTGCGCATCATCGGCGACACCGCGCGTCCGGGGATGGTGGGGAACATCCGCGTTCGACCGGGCGGCCGGATGTACCTACAAGACCGCGAGTTCGAGATCACCCGCGGTGAAATACGCTACATCGACCCGTTCACCTTCGACCCCGACCTCGACATCATGCTCGAGGCCGACGTCAACGGTCGGGAGCGCGACTACCACGTGTACTACGCGGTGACCGGGCCGTTCTCGAACTGGCGCACGACCACCAGCGCGGACCCCTACCTGTCGCAGGCCGACATCAACACGCTCCTGCTGTTCGGCATGACCCGCGACGAGTTCGAGCAGTACGGTGGCGTGGCGGCGGTCGCCCTGGGGGCGCAGGCGGTCGACCTCGTCGCCGCCCAGACCCCAACCGGCGCCACGATCGACGAGTTGGTGGACCGGTGGAACGTGTCGAGCGGCATCACCGCGCGAGGTTCGCCGACCCTCGACTCGAGTTGGCGGATCGTGGGTCAGAAGGACCTGGGGCCCTACACCCTCACCGGCGAGTTCGTCATCGACAGCCAGGACTGGTACATCGGGGCGGAGCGGCGCATCACCCGGGGCTTCATCGTGTCGAGCTACGTCACCAGCGAGGAAGAAGGCCGGGCGCTCTCGCTGGGCTCGGCCCTGGGCGCGGAGTTCAAGTACCGCTGGGAGCTGGACTGACGCTCCTCGTCGCCGCCCTCGCCCTCGCCCAGGACTGGCCCGGCGCCGTGACGCCCCTGGAGGCGCTACCGCCCCACACGGGTCGCCTGGTGGCGCTGGTGAGCGTCAGCGCGCCTCGCGGCGGCCTCGGCGACGAGAACCTCGATGCCCTGCTGGTGGTCCGCCAGGACGGCGTGTACCACCCGATGGACGTGCGGAAAGACATCGCGACGCTCGTCCGCGCGGGCGAGTTCTCCCAGGTGGAGGCCTGGGTGGAGCCGTGGCCGGTGCAACTGGTGAACGGGCAGGAGGTCGAGGGGGTGCGGGTGGAGTACCGGGTCTTCCCCGCGCCTGTCATCCGGCGCGTGGTCGTCAGTGGCGTCCGCAGCCTCCCGGTGGCGGACGTCCTGGGGGCCGCCGGCGCGACGCAGGGGGAGCTCTGGCGGGACGACGACCCCCGCCGCGTCGCCGACCGCGTGCAGGCACACTACCGGACTCAGGGGTACCTCGCCGCGTCTGCTGAGGTTGAACGTACGTTCACCGACGACGGCGATGTGGACATCAGCGTCCGGGTCGAGGAGGGACCGCCACAGCGGCTGGCGCGGATCCTCGTGCGACAGAACGAGGCCATCACGGAGCGACAGGTACGGCGGCTGCTCGCGCGCGTGGGCCTGGCCCCGGGACGACCCTACACGGCGGAGCGCGTCCGGAAGGGGCAGGAGGCCCTCCAGGCCCGGCTGCGGGACTACCGGGCGCCGTTGTTGTGGTGGACGCCCCAGTGGTGGCCCGAGGCGAGAGTCAACTTCAAACTCGCCCCGGAGGGCGACGGGGATCGCCTCTCGGTGTTGATCGAGCCCCGGCGGCGTTTCGAGGTCATCCTCGACGACCACACCGCAGCCCGGAACCTGCCCCGACCCGCCGAACTCGTCGAGTTGATGGACATGGAGGGCGGCGCCCGGCTCGGACAGGACTTCGGGGCCGAGGCCACGGCTGCGGTTGGCGACCACGAACGTCGGAAGGGCTACCTCGACGCGCGGGTCGAGGTTTGGACGAGGGAGACGGACTCGGCCGTCGTGGTGACCCTCGGCGGCGACCGGGGTCCACGGTCGGCGCTGGCGGCGGTGGAGGCCAGAGGCGACGCCATCGACCCGGATGACATCGGGGCCTCCAGCGTTTCGCTGCTCTCTGGCTGCCGGGCGGAGGGCGTCCCGCGGGGCGACAAGGTTCGCGCTCGCTCCGCGCGGTTCATGTGCCAAGCCGCAGCAGAATCCGCACGCGGCGTCATCACCTCGCCGCTCTTCGCGCCCCAGACCATCACCCCGGAGATTGCCGATCGGGCTGCCGCCGACATCGGCGACTTCTACCGGTCGAAGGGCTTCCTGGACGTCACGGTGGCCCGGGCGGGTTTCACGTCGGGACCGGCGAGGGGGCGTCGTCGACCCGTCACGCTGGTGTTGGAGGTGCGAGCCGGGCCACGTGTCACCCTCACGGGCGTCGACGTGGTTGGCGCCGACCCCGCCGTGGACGCGGCGAAGCTCTTTCAGTCGTTGGAAGGCAAGCCCATCGACCCCAGCGCCCTGCGCGAGCGCACGCGGCGCCTGGTCGAAGCACACATGGATCTCGGACATCTCTACGCGGACGCTCGGGCGCGCACGGAGCGTTCCGCCGACGGGTCCACGGCGCGGGTGACGGTCGACGTGGTCCCCGGGCCGGTGGTGCTGGTTCGCTCGGTGTTGGCTCGGGGCATGGCGCGGACGCGGCGCAGCCTCGTGGAAGGGGAGCTTGGCGTGCTCCCCGGCGAACCGGTATCGCCCTCGGAACTCGCCGCGGTTCGGCGGCGGCTGTACGAGTTGGGGGTGTTCCAGCGCGTGGTGGTCGAGGCCGTCGGCGACGAGGACCGGGTGAAGGACGTGGTCGTCGTGGTGGAGGAGAAGCGGAACCTCAGCTTCGAGGTGGGTGGTGGCCTGGCCACCGACAACGGGGCGGCGGTATTCGCCCGCGCGGGGCACCGGAACCTGTGGGGACTGGCGCACCGGCTCACGCTCTACGCCAAGGCGGGCGTGGGTTGGATCGGTGACGGTTGGGTTCCGGACTGGTTGAGCCCCGAGTGGAAGGCGGCGCTGCGGTACGAGGCACCGAACCTGCCCACGCGGGGCGAGTTGGTCGCGCTCGACGTGCTGCTCAACGAGCAGACCCAGGAGTCCGCGTTCCGGCTGTATCGCTCTGGCGCCGGCGCCTCAGTGCGCCTGTCGCTGGGCGGCGGCGTCAGCGCGGAACTCGGCTACCGGGCCCAGTACCGTCGCCTCTACGACGTCGACCCGGGGGTGCTCGTGGCGGGCGACGCCTGGCTCGACGAGTTGGGTGTCGACGACGTCTCGGATCCGACGCCGACCCTGCCGAGCCAAGGGCGGTGGGCCTCGGCCATCGAGGGCTCGTTCGTGGTGGACCTGCGGGACGACGTGGTGAACCCCACGCGCGGCGGGCTCGGGAGCGTGAACCTCGAGGTCAACGAAGACGTGCTCAGCGACATCGCCTTTGCCCGGGCGGAGGGGGGTTGGACGCAACTCTTCCCCGTGGCGGGGCTCAGCGTGCTGTTGCGTGCCCGCGGCGGCGCCGCATTTGTGCCAGAGCAGGGACTGGCGCTGCCGATCGAGGACCGGCTGCGCGCCGGGGGCGGTGGCAGCTTCCGAGGATTCGACGTCGATACCGTGGGCCCGGCCAACTACGTTTCGGGGGAGTACGTCCGCTACCCGGAGGCCCTGGACCCGTTGCTGCGCTGGTTCGACCGGGACGCCGCCGGGCGCTGGGTGCCCACCGGCGGCGACGCGCTGGCGGTGGGAACTGCGGAGCTCAACGTGCCGTTCCCACGGCTCGGCCTCTCGAGCTGGTCGTCCTGGCAGCTGGCGCTGTTCACCGACGTGGGCAACGTGTGGTGGCTGAATCCCGACATCATCACCGACTCGATGGCCACGGGGGCGGACCCGCTGCTGCGCTACGGCCTGGGCGTCGGCATCCGCCGCGCGACGCCGATCGGGCCGCTTCAACTCGACCTGGGCCTCAACCCCTCGCCGCTGGACTACCGCGGCGAGGAAGTGGTGCGCGTTCACTTCGCGGTGGGCGCCCTGTGAAACGCTGGGGGCCTACCGCGCTGTGTGGGTTGCTCGTCCTCGTGGTGCTGGCCGAGGTGCTCCAGTCGCCCGGGAGTCGAGTCGCGGGGACCCGGTACGTCGACGGCTTCGGCACGCAGTGGTGGTACTGGTACCTCGGCGAGGTGATCGCGGGTCGCCAGTCCCTGATGCACACCGACCTGCTCTTCTTTCCAGGTGGAAAGGATGTTTTTACCCACACTGGTGGGAACATGCTCGACGCCCTGTTCGCGTGGCCGATGCGCGCGGTCCTCGGCCCCGTGCTCGGCTACAACGTCTGGGTGGCGGTGGTGGTGGCGAGCAACTTCGCTGCGGGCAGCCTGCTCGGTCGCGTGGCAACCGGCTCGGCGGGATGGTCGGCCGGACTCGTGCTGGCGGCGAATCCCTACGTCTTGCGGGAGATCGAGGAGGGGCGCCCCACCCAGGCCTGGCTGGCGCTCCCTGCCCTGGCCCTCGCGGGCGTTTGGGGCGCACGTACGGTCCTCGGCGCGGTGGGCACGGGTCTTGCCATGGCGGCGACCGGGTGGTTGTACTGGTACTACGGCTTGTTGTTTGGGGTTCTTGGGGCTGTGCTAGGGTGCATTCGACTGGCTAGTGGTCGCGACGTGGTCACGATGCGCGTGCTGGGGATCGCGGGCTTGGTCACGGTGCTCGGCGTGTGGCCTGCGGCGAGCACGGTCATGGGCGCGATCGACGCCGGACGGGTCCCGGGCCTGTTCGCGCTGGACGGCACCGGCCCGCTGGCGCCGCTGGCGCTGCGTACGATGGAGGGTGATCCCGCCGGGATGCAGGTCTTGTCCATCCGCGGGGTGCTCGGCGGCCTAGTCGACGAAGGCGGGTTGCGATTCGTGCCGGGGAAACCCGCGCTGGGACTGGCCGGCGTGGGGGCGGCCATCGCCGGGGCGCTGGTGCTTGCCCGTTCCGGGCCGCGTGCGGCCCTCGTCGCGGCGGTGTTCACGGTGCTGGTGGCGCTGGCCGTGGCGGTGGGCCCGGTCCTGGTGTGGCCCGGTGGGTTCGCGGTGAATGTTCCGTACTTGCTGGCGCTCGAGAACTTCGACGTGCTCCGCCGCTGGTGGTGGCCGGGGCGGGCGGTGGCGGCGGTGGTCGTGGCGCTCTGCCTCGTCGTGCCCGCCGTGGCCCGGTACCGCCTTGGCTCCGCAGCGATCCTGCTGGCGGCGGCGGTGGAGACCTGGCGAGTGGGATTCGTCCCCCTCTCAACGTGGAACGCGTCACCGCCCGGGCCGTTGGTGTGCCTTGCGTCGGCGCCCGCGGGCGCGGTGGTGGACCTTCCCTTCTTGTCCGACCAGCACAACCTGTACCTGCAGACCATCCACGGCAAGCCGATCCTGGGGGGCATGCTGGTGAAGAAGCCCGCGTTCGGCAGCGCGTCGGCCCTGGCCTTGCGCCAGAGCAACTCCTTCCTCGACCTGCTCCTGGACTACGGTGACATGGAGTTCCTAC
>CAYHRZ010000360.1:0-5924 GCA_964359125.1 uncultured Klebsiella sp.
ACCGGGGCTGCCGGGTCGCCGGGCGCCGGGCCGCTGCCCGTGCTCGTCCACCACCACCCGAGCGCGACCAGGGTGGCGGTTCCGAGCGCCGCCACCCCGAGGCCGCGCCGCCGTCCCCGGTCGGCGCTCGAGGCGGACCCCTGGGATCCGGCCACCGACCCTGGAATCAAGCCGTTCGCGAGGGAGTCGGCCGGCGCCGGCTCGCCATCCGACCAGGTGCTCGTCGCGTGGTGGGCGGCGCTGGTCGTGGGGACGACGGCCCGCCCGGCGAGCAGGGCGAGCACCGCGTCGCAACTCGCGGGACGAAGCTCGCGGTCGGGGTTGAGACAAGCCACGATCGTGGCGCACACGCGCCCGGGTAGGTCGGGGCGCACTTGCGCGGGCGGCGCGTACTTTCCTTCCGCCACGTCGACGAACAGCTTCACGATGTTCGGGTCGGGGAAGGCCCGTTGTCCCGTGGCGAGCTCGTAGAGGATGCAGCCCAGCGAGAAGATGTCGGCCCGCGAGTCCACGGTCGACGCGTCGCGCAGTTGCTCCGGGGCCATGTACGCGGGGGTGCCCATCACTTGCCCGCTGCGGGTGATGCCGGGGCTCTGGTCGTCGAAGAGCGCCGTGGCGAGGCCGAAGTCGGCCACCCGTGGCACCAACCGGCCGTCTACCGCCTGCAGCAGCACGTTGCTGGGCTTGAGGTCGCGGTGCACCAAGCCCGCGCGGTGGGCGGCGGCGACGCCGGAGACCACCCCCACGAACATGGTTTCTGCCTCGTCGAGCGGCGGCACCCGGCCACCGAGCCACTCGGCGAGCGTGGGGCCGTCGATGTAGTCCATGACCAGGCCCGGCGAGCCGCCCACGTCGACCACGTCCGTGACCGGCACCACGTTCGGGTGGCGCAGTTGGGCCTGGGCGCGGCCCTCGCGGAGCAGCCGCGCCGCCAGGGTCGCGCCCACCCCGGTGATCACTTTGAGCGCGTGGGTGCTGTCCAGCGCGATGTGGCGGACCCGGTACACCCGCGCCATGCCGCCCGCGCCGATCTCGGCCTCGATGGCGTAGCGGTCGACCACGACGCCGGGTTCGGCCGAGAGGCTGGGCACCTCGCTAGGTCCCCTCAGAACGCAAGGCTCACCACCGCCCCCACGCCCAGCGCCACCGCCCCCGCGCCTGCCACCCCGGACACCACCACCAGGGTGTTGGCAGTCCCCCGCATGGCGTTGAGTTCGTCGGCCGTGTGGGGAACGTCGTGGTCGCGGTACTCGGTGGCCACGGCCAGGGCCACGCCGTACGCGGCGGCCGCCGCGACTCCGGTGGCTACGCCCGCCACGCCGAGCGCCCGCGCGGGCCGCTTCTTGTCGGTGCTCGCCGCCGTCGCCGATGCCGGCGCCAGCGGGGGCGCCGCCGCCACGGTCGCCGCCGCCACCGGGGCCGTCGTCACCGGGAGCGTCGCGTGCAGCGGGCCACCGCGGGCGTAGTCACCGTCGAGTACGCGGCCGGCCGCGTCGACCCGTTGCAACAGGGTGGGCCACTCGGCCACGCGCACGCCGTCGAGGCGCCCGTCGGCCAGCCAGCGCGCCTCCGGGCTCGTCGGCAGCCGCGTGGTGGCGGTACTCCCCACGTCGATCTGCTGGTACGCGCCCCTCAGCGGGTGCCCCTCCGGTGCCATGGCCAGCGGGAGCACGTAGGCGGGTTCGAGTCGCCGGCTGGCGGCGAAGGCGCGCGCCGCGGCTTCGTTGTCCTGGTCCACGTAGGCGCGCAGGCCCACGATCCGGTGCAGGCGGGCCGCGATGGAGGGCGTCACCACCTCGGCCAGGCACTCGGCCCCGGCCACCGTGCCGTCGGTGGCTTGGCGGAACCGCTCCGCGTCGACCCCGAACTGCGCCTCGGCCTCGTCCATCGTGACCAACAAGGCGGCGAGCGTGCGCTCCCCCTCACACGCGGTCGCCATGGACACCCCGAGCAACGCGAGCAACATCGGCCCATCGTAGCACGCGCCCATGGCCGCTCGGAGGTGGATCGGAAGCCCGCCTACCGGCGCGACCGGGCGGGCCCTATGGTCGGGTGCGAGGTGCTCATGAACCGGTTCCCCCTGCTTCTCCTGGCTCTCTCCGCCGCCTGTGTTCCCGCCGAGCCGGCGATCGACGACTCCGGCGGTCTCGACGGCACCGTCCCCGACGCCGACGAGGACGGCTTCCGCGTGGAGGAGGGTGACTGCGACGACGACGACCCGAGTCGCAACCCGGGCGCGGTGGAGTCCTGCAACGGGCTCGACGACGACTGCGACGGCACCGTGGACGACGGCGCGCTCGGGACCTGGTACGACGACGCCGACGACGACGGCTACGGCGACCCCGCCAGCGCCCGCCAGGCCTGCGACGCCCACCCCGGGGCGGTGGCCTACGCCGGCGACTGCGACGACCAGGACGCCGCCGCTTTTCCCGGCGCCGAGGAAGTGTGCGACGAGCGCGACAACGACTGCGACGGCGTGGTCGACGAGGGGGTGACGACCCGCTTCTACGACGACGCCGACGCCGACGGCTTCGGGGACGCGGACCTGCCGGTCGACGCCTGCGCGCTGCCCGACGACGGTGCGCTGGTTGCAGGGGACTGCGACCCGACCGACGGCGAGGTCTTCCCCGGCTCGCAAGAGCTGTGTGACGGGGTCGACAACGACTGCGACGGCGAGGCCGACGGTGAGGACGCCCTCGACACGACGCCCTGGTTCGCCGACGCCGACGGCGACAGCTTCGGCGACCCCGCCGACGAGCGCTGGGGCTGCGAGCCACCCCAGGGCTACGTGATGGACGACCTCGACTGCGACGACGCCGACCCGGGCGTGCACCCGGGGGCCTGGGAGTACTGCTCGACCGCCGCCGACGACGACTGCGACGGCGAGGCCAACGAAGCCAGCGCCCGCGACGTCGCGACCTGGTACCTCGACGCCGACGTCGACGGCTACGGGCGGGACAGCTTCAGCCTCGCAGCCTGCGACCAGCCGTCGCAGATGGTGGCGCTGTCGACCGACTGCGACGACCTCGACCCCCTGACCTTCCCCGGCGCCGAGGAAACGTGTGACGGCGCGGACAACGACTGCGACGGCACCACCGACGAGCGGGACGCCGACGGTGACGGCGCCGTCGACGAGGCCTGCGGCGGCGACGACTGCGACGACGGTGACGCCAGCGTGAGCCCCGCCGCCACCGAGGTGTGCGACGACGGCACCGACCAGGACTGCGACGGCACCTCCAGCGGATGCGGCCTCGACGCGTCGATGTCGATGACCGACGCCGACGCGGTGGCCTACGGCACCGGTGACACCAGCTACTTCGGGGTCGACATCGCCGCGCGCGGCGACCTCACCGGCGACGGGGTCGACGACGTCGTCGTCAGTGCATACTACCAGGACGTCGGCACCTACGCCCAGGCCGGGAAGGTCTTCGTGTTCGACGTGCCCACCTCCGGGGTGGCCGATCCCACCCTGGGCGACGCGACGATCACCGGCACCGCCGACGACGACGCCTTCGGCGTGACGCTCGCCACCGCCGACTACAACGTCGACGGCGTGTACGACCTCGCGGTGGGGGCGCACTACCGTGACAGCAACGCCAGCAACGCCGGGGCGGTGGCGATCTTCGCGGGCGGGTCCACCCTGGCGGGGCCCCTCGACTACGACGACGCGACGATGGTCTTCGAGGGCGAGGCGGCCAGCGACTACGCGGGGATCCGCCTCGCCGGCGTGCGGCGGACCAGCAGTTCGAGCTCCCGGCAGGGCTACCTCCTGGGCGCCTACAACAACGACGCCGGCGGCAGCAACGCCGGCGCCGCCTACCTGGTGCGCCCGTCGAGCAGTTCGAGCGGGGCCTACGACCTCGCGACCACCTCCCTCGCGGTGAAGTTCAAGGGCGAAGACAGCGACGACCGCGCCGGCACCCTGGTGGCGGGCGCCGACCTCGACGCCAACGGCTACGACGACATGCTGGTGGGCGCCCAGAAGGACGACGACGGCGGCACCGACGCAGGCGCGGTGTACGTGATCTTCGACAGCAGCATCGCGAGCATGGACCTCGCCGACGCCGACGCCAAGTACATCGGCGAAGACGACTACGACTACGCGGGCAACGCCCGGGTGTTCAAGGGACTGCGCGACGGCGACCTCGACGGCGACGGCTACGAGGAGCTGGTGATCCCGGCCGACAGCAACGACGCCGGGGGGGCCGACGCCGGTGCGGTGTACGTGCTGGCCGGTGCCGACGTCGCCCTCGCCACCGGGGTGAACGACCTCGCCTTCGCCGACACCCGGGTGACGGGCGAGACCGGCGACCGCGTGGGACAGGGCATCCTCGACGCCTGCGACGTCGACGGGGACCGCGTGCCGGACCTCGTGGTCGGCACCAGCTACCGCAGCGACGGCACCGGCGGCTTCGTGGTGTTCTACGGGCCGCTCTCGGCGGGCGACATGCCGGTCGCGACCGCCGACGTGCAGGTCGGCGGCGCGGCCATCGACGAGTACGCGGGCGTCGGCGGCCTCTGCCTCGGCGACGTCGACGGCAACGGCGCGGACGACCTCGCGGTGGGCAGCTACCAGGAAGACGTGGGCTCGCTCACCGACGCCGGCGCGGTGCGGGTGTTCCTGGGCGGCTGGTGGTAGCGGGGGCCTACGCCTCGTGCCCGTGGGCGTGGGCCATCAGGGCCTCCATGGGCACGACCGCGAGGGTGGCCTGGTGGGTGCTCTCCAACACCACCGGGCAGGCCTTGCCGGCGTGGAAGGCCTCGAGCCAGGAGTAGGCCACCACGCACCACTGGTCCCCCGGGGTGAGGCCGGGGAAGCCGAAGTCCATCGCCGGGGTGACGAGGTCGTTGCCCCGCGCCTGCAAGTGCTCCAGGAACTCCGCCGTCACCCGCGCGCACACGGTGTGCAGGCCCCGGTCGTTGGCGTCGGTGTTGCAGCACCCGTCGCGGAACCACCCGGTCTTGGGGTCGTGGGAGCAGGGGACGAGCGGCTGTCCAAGGACGTTGAGCGAGCGCAGCATGGGGCGCCGTTGTAGCGCAGCGGCGCCTACTCGCCATCCCCCTTCACCCAGGTCGCCACTTCGGAGGGGTGCGACAGGTGCGGCCGGTGGCCCCCGGGCAACAAGAGCGGGTCGTGCCCCATGGCCGCTACCTGCCCCTTCTCCCACGTGACGAAGGGGTCGGTGACGCCCCAGGCCCAGGTGGAGCCCGCGGGTGGGCGGTCGGGCAGGTCCCAGCGCCCGATCGCCCGGAGGCGCGCGGCGAGCACGTCGCGACGAGGCAGGCGCACCTGTGCGAGGACGTCGTCGCTGGCGCTGTCTTCGCGCAGGGACCCGCGCACGCGGTCCCAGTACCAACGGCGGAACACCGCGTCGGGGACCAGCGGCAACACCCGGCCCACCCGGCCACTGCGTCGGGCGGCCGCGGTGCGCGCGGGGAGGGTGCCGATGGTCCAGAGCCGCCGCACCCGGCCCGGGGGCAGCGCCCAGGCCAGGAGGCCCCCGAAGCTGGCGGCGACGACGTCGTGTTGCCCCGGGGGCAGGGGCAAGAGCGCGGCGATGTCGGGGAGCCGGTCGGCGGTGCTGTCGGGCAGGGGCAGGACCAGGTGATCGCGGCGCAAGAGCGGCGTCAGCCGGGCGAACTCGGCGGGGCCGGCCTGGATGCCCGGCAAGAGGATCAGCACCGGGGAGGACTCACGGCACCGGCACCAAGCGCACGCTGCCGGGGGAGGCGGCGGCCCCCGGGGCGCCCATCAGCAAGTGCCCGCTCGCGACGGCTAGCGCCGTGCCCAACTCGTCGAGGTCGTCGCCGGCGGCCACCAGGGACGGTGTCCCCATGCGCTCCACCCGGTACACCGCCCCCTGGTGCAGCGTTCCCTCCGCGGGGGCGCCGACGTAGATCACGCCGGGCTCGCCGCAGGCCAG
>CAYHRZ010000361.1:0-5902 GCA_964359125.1 uncultured Klebsiella sp.
CGCGAGCAAGCGGGCGACGGGACTCGAACCCGCGACCCTCAGCTTGGAAGGCTGATGCTCTACCAACTGAGCTACTCCCGCAGTCAAAGAATCAAGGAAGATGGTGGGCAGACGTGGATTCGAACCACGGTAGACGAACGTCAGCGGGTTTACAGCCCGCCCCCTTTAGCCACTCGGGCATCTGCCCAGGAAAGACGAAGAAAATGAGAAAGCTGGCGGCGGGACTTGAACCCGCAACCTGCTGCTTACAAGGCAGCTGCTCTGCCAGTTGAGCCACGCCAGCGACGGGGCCCCTTGGGCCGGGCGCGTTTTACTCGCACGGCGGCGCGTGTCAAGGGGCGGCGGCGGGGGCGACGAAGGTACCCGCCGGCGCGGCGGGGGCCACCTCCAGTTTCGAAACGGCGATTGTCTCCACTTGGCCGTCGGGACGTTCTTTCGTGAAGGAGGCGGGGTACCACACGCCGGGGGCAGCGGCGACCCAGTTGTCGAAGGTGAACAGCACCGGGCCCCCCTCCGTGACGTAGCGCGCGCCCAACAGCAGGCCGGTGTCGGGGTCGACGTCGGCGAAGGCCAGTCCGCCGTCGGCGGGGTCCTCGCCCCGACCCACCCGCACGCCGCGCTCCGCACCCTCCAGCACCAGGAGTGCGCCGCCGTCGCCGGAGGCCAGCAACTCGGGGACACCCAGGGCCAGCCCGAGGACGGCCTCCGGGGCGAAGGCGTCGGCCTGGTTGACCAGGACGCCGATGTCGCGCGACACCACCTGCGAGCCTGCCGCGAGCCAGCCACCGCTGCCGGTGGCGACCAACACGCTGTCCTGGCCACCGGCGGCGACATCGACCTGCAACCGTCGAGACGCCCCCTCGCGCCAGTAGTCGTGGGTGGCCGTGATCGTGGTGCCCCCGGCGCTGAGCTCGCGCCGGAACACGAAGTGTACGGCGGCCGCGCGAGCCAGCTCACCGGCGCCGCCGGCCGGCCCACCGTGGGCGGCCACCGCCAGCGCCACTACCGATGACCCACGCGACACCTCGACCGGAGCCCCCACCTGGGCGGCCTCGACGGCCAGCCGGGCGCCGCCACCCGTCGCCACGACCGAGAGCGGCTTGCCGGACGCTGCCGCCAACGACCGCGCCGCGTCAGTCGCCTGGGCCTCGCTGTCGAAACCTTCGACGAGCGCCACCCAGGCCCAGCCGCGGCCCAGACGGAAACGCTTCACCACCCGTACCGGCAGCGAAGCCGCCGCCGCCGCCGCCTCCAACGAGGCGACCTCCTCGCGCGTCTCGTAGAAACCGCTCTCGAGGAAGTAGCCCGGCGCCGCCTGCGCCACGGAGAGGGCGATGATCGCAGCCAGGAGCACGCGCCGGGCTATCCCAGGCGCGTCCTGGTCGCACTAGAGCGCCCGGAAGCTCAACTCGTACAGGCCCTCGCCGCCGGCCCCCACGACGAGGATGTATTGCTGCCCGCCGTCGAGCTCCAGGTAGATGAAGGCCTCTTCGTCGTCTTCGCCCGAGCGGCCCCCGACGTTGGCCGCGATGTCGTAGTAGGGGTCGTCGTCCTCGTCCAACTCCTCCCAGTCGAGCCAGTCCTCGGTGTAGGCATCCACCCCGCTCGGCAGGCTACCCCCGTAGAACGTGCACTGCTCCGTGAGCACCTGCTCGAAGAAGGTCGTGGGCACCGGCTCGCTCGCGTCGAGGACCCAGTCCCGGTCCCAGTCGGTGTCGCAGGAGGGGAGTGACGCCTCCGCGACGCCGCACCCGTCGAAATCGCCCGAGTCGGACCCGATGGTCGAGGACAGGAAGTTCTGGTAGTACAGGTACTCCAACAGCGACGTCGGGTAGCTGAACTCCGCGGCGCCGGAGCAGGTGGGGTCGTAGTGGGTGTCGGCCACCGTGGGCAGCGGCACCCAGTCGACGGGGGCCACTGCGATCCAGGGCGACTCCGGGGTGCTCTTGCCGGTGCTGTCGACGCGCCGGTCGAGCCACACCGCCACCGGCACCGTCACCCCGGGGCGGCGGTCGGTCAGGTCCAACAGCCAGCGGTCGGTGTCGGGCACCTCGGCGGTCGAGGAGTTTCCCTCGGTGTCGATGACCGTCAGCCGCCCGGGCGAGGTGATTTCGCCCAGCCCGTAGACCACCGTCCCGTCCGACGGGAGCGGTGGCAGGTACACCGGGTTGACCTCCGTCGCCCCGTAGATGTTCTCCACCGCGTAGTCGGGTTCCGTGGGATCCTCCCACCGGACCACGCCACCCACGAAGCCCGAGCCGGAGAAGTGGATCTCGAGGCTGGCCTGGTCGTAGGGGATACCGTCGAGCCGCACCACCGTGGCGCCGTAGCCGCCCGCGATGAGACCGTCGTAGTCGAACGCGGGGTCGAAGTGGTACGGGTCCGTGTTCTCCAGCTTCATCTCGGAGCCATCGATCACTGCGGGGTCGTCGGTGTGGCCGCCAGAGTAGGCGTAGTTCGTACTGTTCAACGACAATCCCCGCTGGTAGCCGTTGGCCCCGTACAGGTTGTCGCGCGACGCTGGCGGCGACGAGAGCGTCTCCGGGGGCGGGTACGCGACGAGGTCGCCTTTGAGCATCGCCGTGCCGTCGCTCTTCGACACGCCACTCATCAGGGTGGAGAACTGCCAGTGGACGACGATGTCGTCGAAGTCGTAGTCCCCCAGGTTGGCGTCGGAGGCCAGGGCCGCGTTGATGCTGTCGATGCCGGTGGTGTCTGTCTGGACGATCGCCGCGAGCAGCGCCGACGGGTTGTCCGCCGCCTCCTGGACGTACTGGTACAGCCACAGCGCGAAGAGGTACTGCGCGCCCACCTCCCGCGTGTCTAGGCTGCCCTTCGCGGCCTCGCCGACGAGGGCGTAGTAGTGCGGCGCGTCCAGGTACTTCCACGCGTCGAGGTGGAACTGGGCGCCGAACCCGCAGCGATCCGCCGCCATCGTGCCGAGTACGTCGTTGAGCCAGTCTTCTTCGACGCTGGAACCGCCCGCCTCGGAGTGCTGGTAGTAGCTGATGAGGCTCACCAGCGAACGTGCCACCTCGGCGGCCACCGAGTAGTTCGTGTAGCGTTCGATGGGCACCTTGGCGCCCGGGTTGAGGAAGCCCTCGGGGTCCGGCGCGTAGACGTAGATCACCTCGCGCTGGTCGCTGCCGGGGTTGGTCTTGATGTCGTAGTCCTGGAGGTCCACCGAGGGCTCGGCGTAGGAGGGCACGACCCGGTCCCAGTCTTCGTCGTCGGTGCTCGTCTGTGGGAGCGCGTTCAGCTCCGGCGTGATGAACACGTCGACCCGGCCATCTTCGTCGATGTCCGACACGTCGCCAAACATCGCGGTGACGTTGGGGAAGATGTTGAGGTCGATGATGTCGGCGATGGTGGTGAGGTCGCAGTTGTCGAAGCCGTAGCTGTTGTACTGGTGCGGCTGGTCGATCACCCCGTCGCACTCGAAGTCCCAGTCGATGGGCACCTCGTTGTCGACCCAGATCGCGACGTTGTCGCCGAGGCCCCAGAGGGTGGCGTCTTTCACGTCGTAGGAGTCGGTGTCGGTGAGGTCGTTGCGCACGCGGAACACGTCCTGCAACGAGCCGATGTCGGCGGTGTCCATCGCGTCACGGCGCGGGATGTACAGGGCCGGGGCGATGAGCACCTCGTCTCGGGGCGGCGGCGCCACCTTGGGCGCGGGCGGGCCGTCCACGATGCTCGAGGCCGCGCCGTACCGCAGGCCGAAGGTCTGATCCGACTCGGCGTTGTTCACCAGCACCAAGTAGAACTGCTGGTCCTGGTTCAGCTCACCCGACTCGTCCTCCAGCGACACCTGTTCCGGCGTCGCGGTCGAGGCGAAGTCGACCCAGTCGCCGGGGTCGTCGAAGTTGTACTCCTTGGGATCCTCGCCCGAGTCGTCGGTGTCGGTGTCGGTGTCGGCGTCGCCCGTCTCGGTGTCGCCCGTGTCCTCGATGGCGGTGTCGGCGTCGGCCGTGCCGCGAAGATCCTTGTCGAAGTTCGGGTCGCCCACGGTGCACCCGAGGGCGAGCAGCAGCGGGACTGAAAGGGGGAAACGGTGCATGCGTGATTCCTCGGAGGCCTGAGCCCAGACCGTCGCACGCTACCATACCCGCGATCGACTCGTCCACGGCGGCCGAGCTTGACTGCCGAGCGCCGCGTCTGTATATGCGCCCGCGATTGCTCGGAGCTCCCCCATGTCTGCCTTGACGATTTTGATGCTGGCCCCCCTCGGTTGCGACGGCGCCGGCGGGAACACCGACGGCCCGGCCGAGACCGGCAACACCGGGCGCGACTTCAGCTACTACGTCGACACGACTACCCCCTACGTGGGCGACAATACCTGCATCGGTGGCTCGTTCCGAGAGGTGGACCCGGCCAAGCAGGTGGAGGTGAGCTTCAACGGCGAGGTGCACGACTTCCAGACCGAAGACACGGTGCCCGACGCTACCGTGAAGTACTGGTTCTCCGACGACATCAGCGGGAGCCCCGACGAGGAGCACACCGCCGACGGCGACGGGCGCTTCACCACCACGCTGAAGGTGTGCACGCCGCAGGCCTACGGGACGTTCACCCCCGTCGACTGGGAGGAGACGGTGGACACCTACGAGGTGCACCAGATCTACGGCTACGACGCCGACGGCTCGATCGACGAGTGGGTGAACTCGGTGAGCGTGGCCACGAGCAACATCATCCCGGCGGTGATCGGCATCGAGTGGGACGAGACGACCGGCATCATCGCCGGCACCGCCTACGACTGCGGCACGGGCGTCGAGGGCGAGCCCGAGTTCTTCGGGCACGCGCAAATCTTCATCCACGACGGCAACGGCACGCCCCCCGAGGCGGGCGAGGTCTTCTTCTTCGACGACAACGACCTCCCGGCCGCCGCGTCCTCGGTGAGCGACGTCAACCCCAACAACGGCCTGTGGGTGGCGGTCAACGTGCCGGTGGGCACCTGGACGGTGGAGATGTGGGGCTACGACGGCGCTGAATACGTGAACCTCGGCGGCACGGTGCTCACGATCAAGAGCTGATCGGTCAACATCTCCAACATCTTCGCGGGCCGCACCGACGGCCTGGGCTACCCCGACTCCTGCCTGGTGGAGTGATGGGCGGCGCCCTGCTGCTCGCCCTGGTGGCGGGCGAGGCCCATGCCGACGCGCCCGACAACTGGAAGTTCAGCCTCGACGGTTTCTACCGTGTGCGCGCCTACGACTTCATCGACCTGTACGAGGGCCAGGCGGCGGGCGGCACCTACCTCACGCACAAGATCCGCCTGCAGCCGCAGCTCAACTATGAGGACCGCGCGAAGTTCTTCATGATGGTCGATGCCCTCGACGGGGTGTTGTGGGGCGACAACCAGAGCAAGGCCAGCACCGCCCTTTTCGCCGGCGATCCTTCGGAAACCGGCATCGACGGGACCGAGGTGGAGCCCATCGTGGTTCGGCGCGCGTGGACGGAGTTCAAGGTGCCCGTGGGGCTCGTGCGAGCGGGTCGGCAGGCCAGCCACTGGGGCATGGGCCTGCTCGCCAACGACGGCAACGGTTTCGACGACGCCTTCGGCGAGAACAAGTTCGGTTCCACCTACGACCGCATCCTCTTCGCCACGCGGCCAATCACCGTCGCCACCACGGTGGCCAACATGGTCAACCCGCAGGCCAAGGTGCGCGACATCCCGCTGATCACCGCCATCGGCGTGGACCGCCTGGTCGAAGATCCGCTCATCCAGTACTACGGCTACACCTGCGACCCCGAGGTCACCGACGACGACCCGCGTTGCAGCGCCAGCGCGGAGAACGGCTACACCGAGGAGCGCGATCCCGAGCGCCGCGGCGACGCCTGGTGGGTCGACACACAGGACGACGTCTACGAGATGGTGTACGTCCTGGTTTACCGCGGCGAGGACGTG
>CAYHRZ010000362.1:0-5900 GCA_964359125.1 uncultured Klebsiella sp.
GGGCGGTGCAGCGGTACCGGCCCAGGAGCACACCCCGGTGGCCGAACGCGGGCCACTCCGGTTCCGGTACCACCGACATCAAAGACCGCTCCACGCGCTCGGGCGTCTTCTCGTCGTGCCACCCCCAGCGCGCGGTGACCCGGAAGACGTGCGTGTCGACGGTGATGCCGCTCGGGATGCCGAACGCGGTGCCGAGCACCACGTTGGCGGTCTTCCGGGCCACGCCGGGCAGCGTGAGCAGTGCCTCCATGCTCGCCGGCACGTTGCCACCGTGCCGCTCGACGAGGATGCGCGCCGTCTCGATGGCGTGCCGGGTCTTGTTGCGGAAGAACCCTGTCGGCCGGAGCACGACTTCGACCTCCTCCGCGTTGGCCGCGGCCAGCGCCCGGGCGTCTGGCCACCGGCGGAACAACTCGGGCGTCACCCGGTTGACCATGACGTCGGTGGACTGCGCGGAGAGTTGGGTGGCGATCAGCAACTGGAACGGGTCCTGGAAGTCCAGTTCACAGCGTGGGTCGGGGACAGCCTCGCGCAGGGCCGCCAACCAGGGGCCCGCGTCGACGGGGAGCGGCATCAGCGCCGGCGGGCGGCGAGCAGGCCAAGGGCCAAGAGCCAGCCGACGGGGAGGGGGCTCCCCGGGCTGCACCCGGCGCAGGTGCCGGTCGGCAACTTGTCCCCTCCCCCGCTGTCGCCGGAGTCGTCCCCTCCCCCGTCGCCACCGGAGTCGCCGCCCGGGGTCGGCTCGACCTTGCCGTCGCAGTCGCGGTCCTCGCCGTCGTCCTCCGTCGCCGTCGAACCGGGGAAGATCTCGGGGTCACCGTCGTTGCAGTCCTCCTCGACCGGGTAGCCGTCGCCGTCCGCGTCGAAGTCGTCGTTCCCGGAGCAGTCGCTGTCGACCCCGTCGTACCAAAGGTCGATGTTGCCCGGGTAAGCATTCCGGTCGGTGTCGTCGCAGTCCTCGTCGACGGTGTAGCCGTCGCCGTCCCGGTCGTAGTCGTCGTTGCCCGCGCAGTCGTGGTCGATACCGTCGTACCACTCGTCGTCCGCGCCGGGGTGAATCGTCGCGTCCTCGTCGTCGCAGTCGTCGGCGTCTTCGCTGCCGTCGCCATCGGCGTCGGGACCCGCCCAGTCAACCGCCACCTCGTCGATCCCCACGGTCTCCGATCCCGCCAACGTCAACAGCCCGATGTAGCCGTTGGGCTCGGTGACGGCGCAACTCCCCGGCCCGCTGAACTGGAAGTCGCCGTCGTGGTACATCTCGAGGTATCCCTCCGAGACGGTGATCTCCAGCGTCGAGTCGTCGCCCCGGGCCGACGGCCCGTCGTGCTGCAGGACCTCGCCCGCGTCCGAGCTCACCAGGTACACGTCGCCGTCGCCGTACACCGCTGCGCACCAGGCGCCCGAGTCGTCGACCGCGTAGACCAGCCCCACGCTCCCGCCGTTGTCGTACTCGATCTGCGTGCTCATGCTCGTGACGCCGAGCAGCTCCGCCGAGAAGAACAGCAGGTCGGGGCCCACGTCGAGGCCCGCGCCGCTGAGCACCCCGTCGACGATCGCCCACTCGCCGTCGACCACCGTCCACGCCGAGAGATCGCCGTCGTCGAAGTCGGCGGTGAGCTCCTCGTACGCCAGGGCCCGTGCCGCCAGTACCCAGATCATCTTCGCTCCTCGGCTTGCAGTCCACAGCATACGACTGGGCAAGGCCCCTGTGAAGTCCCACGGCCGCGTTGACGCTGCGGGCCTCACGGCGTACCCTGCCCACCTCCCCTGCCGCCGCATGCTGATCCTGTCCCTCGCCCACGCCGCCAGCGTCACGGAACTGCCGCCTTTCCTACGGGGCGACGTCGTGATCGGCTACCAGTACGACCGCCTCGCGGGGTCGCTCACCGAGCACGCCGCGACTGCCGATGGCGACGTCGACGTGGCGCGGCGCACAATCCAGTCCCACGCCCTGCGCTACGGCGGCGCGTTCGCGGTGGCGCCCGGCGCGGCCATCACCTTCTCGATCCCGCACACCCTCCGCAAGACGGTCGGGGTCACCGAGTGGAGCCGGATGGTCTACGACCCCGGCACCGAGACGGGGACCTACGCCGGCACGGCCACCGAGGCCGACGCCACCATCGCCGAGGGTGCGGGCCTCGAGGGCGTGTGGATCGGGGCGAAGGGCACGCCGTTCGCCGAGGTATTCGAGAGCCGGGGCAACCGGGCCACCTGGCTCGTCGCCGGCGCGATCCGGACGCCGTCGGCGAACAACAACTGGTACACCATCACCACGCCCGGCGCGGTGGAAGGCGCCATCGGCAGCCGCGGGGTCGGCGAGGGCGGCGTCGCGCTCCAGGTGGCCACGGCTGGTTCGACGACGTTCGGCGCGTCGGAACCCTACATCTCGCTGTCCTGGACCGACACCCTGCCGGTGGAGATCGCCATCAGCGCCGACGACGGCGCGGTGATCGACGGCAACGCCGAGGTCGACCCGGGTGGCACCCTCGACGTCAGCTTCGGCACCGAGCTCGTCGCGGGCAAGAACGAGGCCAGCGGCGCGCGAACCGCCTTCGACCTCCACACCCGTGCCCGCTACACCGCCGCCTCGACGCTGCCGACCGGCATCGAGTTGCCCGCCGTGCTCTCGCCCGAGGCCGGGCTGGTCCAGGTGGCCGAGAGCCTCGAACTCGGCGGCGGCCTGGCGCTGAACCTCAGGTTCTTCAAGTACTTCGAGCTCGACTTGTACGGCGACGCCCTGTACCACCTGCCGCAGCGCCTGGAACACCCCTACCCGGTGTACAGCGGCGCCGACACCGTGCACGTGGTCACCGGCGCCAACGTGGTCGTCCGGGTCCGGTAGCCGCCTCCCCGCCCGCGGCGGCGGTCGCCGTTTTCGCCGGCGCCCGCCCGCTCAGCCGTCGAAAGCGTCGTCGATCCACGTGACGTCAACGCCCTCGACCACGGCGACGAGGAAGGCGCACTCCACCCGTGGCTCCCCGCGCTCGGCCAGCCACGCCTCGGCCGCGTTGCGCAGGTTCGCTTGCTGGGTGGCCGACACGGCCTCGCCGGCGAGCGGGTCGGCCCGGTCGCGGGCCTTCACCTCGACGAACCGGAGGCAACCGTGCCGCTCGACGCCGAGGTCCAGCTCCCCTCCCCCGCCCCGCCAGTTGCGCGCGCGCAGCGTCCAGCCCTGGGCGGCGAGTCGTGCGGCCACGCGCCCCTCGGCATCGCGGCCCGATCGCGCCGACGCCTCAGTTGGCAGACGTTTCCTTCAGGCGCGCGGACTTGCCGGAGCGCTGCCGGAGGTAGAACAACTTCGCGCGGCGGACGTCGTGACGCGTCTTGACCTCGATCTTGTCGATCGTGGGGGCGTAAACCGGGAAGATACGCTCGACACCCACGCCGAAGCTGTTCTTGCGGACGGTGAAGGTGGTGCGCGGGCCGCCGTTGCGGATGGCGATGACCGTGCCCTCGAACACCTGCACGCGCGTCTTTTCGCCGTCGGTGATCTTCACGTGCACGCGCACGTCGTCGCCCACCTGGGCGTCGAAGGAGCGGCTGGCAATCATCTCGCGCTCGAGAGTGGCGATGGTGTCCATAGGGGTGTCCTGGAAGTGGCGCCGTCTATCTGAGCGCGGCGCCGCCGTCAAGAGTCGCCCGGTCGAGGCGGGCGGCCAGCGGGCTCGCCCTCCCGCGCCAGCACCACCGCCTTCTGCCCCGGCGCGGCCACGCCCACCACGTCGCGACCGTCCATCAGCACCACCGCGCGGTCGCCGGTGGACGGCGGCGCCACGCCCGTCGTGAGCAGGCGCCGCAACTCGATGGGCGACAGGGCGACCCTCGGCAGCGGCGACAACGCCGTGGCCGCCGAGATCATCCACGGCTGGAGACCCGAGAGCACCTCGCCGCGGTCTCGCCAGGCCACCCGGTCCTCGCCCCGCTGCGGGCGGAGCACCCGCACCCACTCCGGGGAGCCGGCCACCACGCTGCTCAGTCGCGACATCGACACGGCGTGCTCGAGGTTGAACGGCCCGCTGCCTTCCCGGCGCAGTTCCCCGAGGTGCGCCACTGTCCCCAGCGCCTGGCCGAGCTCCTCGGCCAGGACGCGCGCGTAGGTGCCCCGGCTGCAGCGGATCCGCGCCCGGACCCGGTTCTCGTCGATGCCCAGGAGCTCGATCCCGTAGACGGTGATCCGGCGCGCCTTGGCCTCCACCACCTGGCCCGCCCGCGCGTAGTCGTACATCGGGCGGCCCGCGATTTTCACCGCCGAGTAGGCCGGCGGCACCTGGTCCCGCTCGCCGACGAGGCTTTGCAACGCCGACTCCACCCGCTCCCGGCGCAGCGTGGGCACCTCGGCGGTGGCCACCTCCGCCCCGGTCGGGTCGCCGGTGTCGGTCTGCACCCCCAGCGACACCGTCGCGTCGTAGATTTTTTCACGCTCGTCGAGGAAGTTGATCAGCCGGGTGGCACCGCCCAGCGCCAGGGGCAACACCCCGGTGGCGAAGGGATCCAGCGTCCCGGTGTGCCCCACCTTCTTGAGCCCGGTGACATTCCGGACCACCGCCACCACGTCGTGCGAGGTGACGCCCGGCGGCTTGTCGACGACCAGGAAGCCGTCGGCGATCATCGCGCTGCCGCGGCGCGGGCGAGGACGTGGCTCATTCTTCGGGCCGGGTGCTCCGGTTCAGCCGGGCAAAGACCTCGTCCATGTGCGCGGCGTACTCGACGTTGGCGTCGATCTCGAACCGCAGCTCCGGCGAGTGCCGGATGCCGAGCGCCCGCCCCACCGGGCCGCGCAACTGCGGGGCCACCGCCTTGAGTCCCTCGGCGATGGCGACGCGGTCGCCCAGGCCACCGAAGGGCAACCACCGGATCCGGGCCACCGAGAGGTCGTCGGTGACCGACACCCCCAGGATGCTGATCGGCCCCACCCGCGGATCGTTGACCCCGCGCTGCAAAAGGAGGGTGACCTCTTCCTGGACCCGGACCGCGATGCGGTCGGCGCGACGTGCTGCCATGCCGCGGCGCTATCGCCGGCCGGGGCTGCCGGCCAGCCGCGCGACCAACTCCTCGTTCTCCGCTTCCAGTTCCGCGATCCGACGCCGCTGCTCGGTGACCTGCCGCCGGAGGTGCCGCACCAGCGACGTGGTGGCGCGGAAGCTGTCGTCGAACTCCGCGTCCGCCACCACCGTCGGCGCGCTCTCGCTCCCCAGCGGCACGCGGCGCCGGCGGTCGGTACGCCCGCTCGGCGCCGGCGGCGCGCCGGGCCGGTCGAACACGCCGTTGCCTCGGGACGGCGGGCCGCCGTCGCCCCCCGCCGGCGGGGCGGCTGTCTCGCCCGCCTCGTCGCTGGACGCGTCGTCGTCGTCGTCCGGGGCGGGGAGCGCGAGGTCGTCCAGGGGGGGCAACTCTTCGCGAGCGAAGCTGCCGTCCATGGTGGTTTGGCGGGCGTCGCCCCGGCCGAGCACGTTCACGTACTCGGTGGAGCGCCGGTGCGACGGCAGGTCGATCGAGAACGCGGCCTCCTCGTCGTCGTCGGTGAACCCGGCCTGGACCGGCACCGCCGGGGCTGCGTCCTCCCCGTCCGCGGCTGGTGCCTCGTCACCGTCGCCGCCACCGTCCAGCGCAGGGGCGGCGGCCTGGCCGGGAGCTTCCGATTCCGGCTCGCCCAGCGCCAGGGCCATCGCGTCGTCGACGTTGTCGTCGGCCTCGCCGAGCGCCAGCGTCTCGTCGACCGGCTCCTCGGCCTCGGGGGCCAAGACCACCGGCGGGGATGGCTCGCGGCGGGGCGGGCGGACGGGCGGGGGGCCCGCGCGGCCCCCGAGCGAGCGGGGCTCGGGTACCGCGTCGGCGCCTTCCAGTGCGGCCGCCACGGCGCGCGCCGTGGCGCCCCCCCCCTTGCGCGGCGCGCCGACCTC
>CAYHRZ010000363.1:0-5890 GCA_964359125.1 uncultured Klebsiella sp.
TGCCCGCGTCGCAGTCGTCGTCGATGCCGTTGCAGGTCTCGACCGCCCCCGGGTTCACCGCGGGGTTCCCATCGTCGCAATCTCCCGCCACGGCCGCGTAGCCCGGCTGGCCCGGGCAACCTTCGATGCCCTCGCCGTCCTTACCGTAGCCGTCACCGTCGCCGTCGGTGTAGAGCGCCGTCGGTCCGCCCACCGCGGCATCGTCGGGGTCGCAGTCGAATTCGTCCACCACGCCGTCGCCGTCCATGTCGTGATCCAGCGAGCCGTTGCAATCGTTGTCCACGTCGTCGATCCCGTCTTCTGGTCCGCAGGGGTAGGCCAGGGGGTCGGTGTCGTCGCAGTCGCCATATTCTTCGGGCCAGCCGTCGCCGTCGCCGTCGGCCAGCGCCAACCAGGTGGTAGGGTCGGCCCAGTACTTCGTGGTAGCGGTGGTGACCACCGTCCCGGAATCACCGGACTGCGGTCGACCACACCACAGGGGGTAGTTGTATGCGGATTCCACCCGCACCCAGTCGTGCTCGGTGGCGATCTCGTCGGTCCACACCAACGACTCCCCGGTATTCAGCAGGCTGGCCGAAGCGGTGAGGGTGCAATCGTCGAACACGTAGTCGCGCTCCTCGCTCTCGGTTGCCGGCGACCCACCGTCAGTGGCCACTCGAACTCGCGCCGGACCGCGGATCGTGGTGGTGGAGCCGTCCAACCAGGTGATGGTACCGACCGCGTGGGACTCGGTGGCCTCGAACAAGTCGTAGGCCTCCGCGCGGGTGTGAACCCACGCCGACAACGCTGCAGGCTCGCTCGTCGCCCCCGACGTTCGCTCGAGATGCACCCCGAGCCGGGTGTCGGCTTCGTAGGTCGTGGAGCACTCGAGGACTTCCGACTCGGTGGTGTGGGCATCCGATGATCGGAACGACACGCCGTCGATCAGTCCGCCCTGCGCGTCGCCACAACGGGCCCACAGTCCCGATGCCCCTTCCACCGACGTCGCGCCGGGAGGCCCCGTCCGGGCACAGCCGAGTGCAATGGCCTCGTCGAGAGCGCTATTCACGTAGGCGGTGTAGTCCTCGTAGTCCTCCGCCATGTAGGCCAAGAATACCGACCTCGACGCGCCCACGTCACCAAGGTCTGGGCAGGCCCCGCCGCTGACCCGCGGCACGTCGGCGCCGTCGCAGTCCTGGTCGATGCCGTCGCCGGGGACGTCCACGCGGAACAGGCCCCGCTCGGCGTCACCGCCGTCGCAGTCCGACCAGTCGCCGAACGCCGTCGCAAGTTCGCCGTCACCGTCGGCGTCGAGATCCGTCCCGAGCACCCACACCTCGTCGCCGTCCCCCACCAACAGGTCGATGGCGCCGTTCGCGTCGATATCGACGGGAGCACCGATCCCCGCGAAGGCGGTGAGGGCACCTGAAGTCTCGTAGTCCAGGCCCGAGCCGCGGTACACGTACAGCGCCGTCACGCCCGGGTCGGTGCAGCCGTCGACGTAGTTGTCGCCGTCGACGGCGACGAAAAGCTCGTCGGCACCGTCCCCGTCGATGTCGGGGACGCCAACTGGGAAAACCGCGCGCAGCCTCCAGTCCGACAGCGTCTCGGTCGCCGAACTGGTCAAGCCACCGGACCACCCCCGGTAGAGCCGGAGCCCCGCGTTCCCCGCGTCTCCGACACTGCTCACCACGAGGTCCGCGAACCCGTCCCCGTCGAAGTCGCCGGTGGCCAGCGCCTGGCCGGTGCGGTCGCCCGCGTCGTTGCCGCTGGCCGTCCATGCGGCGATGGCCGAGACGCCCCCCGCAGCGCCCAAGAAAGCGGAGACAGCACCCATGTCGTCGCCGGGGCTGTTCACCCCCGGCGCGCCCACCGCGACGTCGGCCTTGCCGTCGCCGTCGATGTCGTCCAGCACCACCAGTGCTGACGCGAACTCGTCGCCCGCCGCCGCTCCCTGCAGCGTCGAGGTGCTGCTGCTGTCACCAGCGTACAGCACGTAGGTGGCGCCGCTGTTCGACTCCGAACCCGTGGCGGAGGGGGCCCCCACGACCAGGTCGAACTCACCGTCACCGTCGAGGTCGCCTGCGTCGATCACCGTGCCGAAGGCGTCGCCGGGACGGTCGCCATCGTAGGCGTGAGTGGCATCACTCACAACGCCGGTGGCACTACCTGCGTACCGGTACACGGTGCCCGTCTCGTGCGCGGGCGCCCCCGCGAGGAGGTCGGCGTAGCCGTCGCCGTCGAAGTCGCCCAGCCACAGCGCGGCACCGAACTGGTCGCTGCTAGCGTCGCCGTCCAGTTCCAAGCCGGCGTCGAAGCCGGGCTCGCCACCCCCGGCCTCGAACAGGTACACCCGGCTCTCACCCGCGGCACCCACCGCCACGTCAACCAGACCATCCCCGTCGAGGTCACCGCTGGCGAGGGCGCCACCGAAGCCCACGCCGGTGGTAGCGCCCGCCAAGGACTGGACGCCGAGGTCGAGCAGGACAAGCCCCACCGGCCCACTCCGGGATGACAAGAGGATAGCACGCGCCCCCTCGGTCGCGGCGCGACGATCCCGCGCTCGCCACCTACAACCCCTCGATGTCCCCCTTGTACCGGTCGACCTGCCGCTGCATGGCATTGGCCTCCCCCGACAACTCGATGGCGCCCTCGGGGCACACCCACCAGCAGTACAAACACTGGACGCAGTCTGGCGCCTCGGTCTTGACCCCGATCTCGTCGAGCGACAGTCCGGTGGGGCAGAAGTCCACACAGCGGGCACAGGTGCCGCACTTGCCCCGGTCGCGACCGGTCACCTTGAGGGTGTCGTCGTCGAGGCGGTACACGTCCTGGATGATCTTCGCCCGGTAGGCGAACTCCGCGACGGCGGGCCTGGCCACCAGCGGCTGCACCGCCTTCTTCAACCACAACAACGAGCGCGCCTCGGACAACTCCGCCAGCTTCGAGCGCGGCGGGGCCCGCTTGATGGGTCGAATCACGGGCAACTTCTCGGCCACCGCAGCCGCCAGTGTGTCGCTGATGTGGCCCGCCTCGGCGGCGTGCACGAGGTAGGGCACCTCGCGCCAGGGCATGTCGACCAGGCGGCAGAACACCAGGTCGTTGAGGAAAGCGTTGTCGGACACGCCGATGTGTCCGAACCGGAAGGGCTCGCCGTCGCCTGGGCCATTGCCCTCCATCCCGACGAGGCCGTCGACGATCACCAGGTCCGGGACCACCACCTCGTTGATGGCAAAGATGTTCTTGCCGAGGTCGTAGTGCATGTGGCGCTTGTCTTGGCCGCGCGCGATGCCCACCCAGTTCTTCATCGCGCAGGACAGGCCCGCCTCGCAGTGGGTCTTGACCTTCGGCACCGAGATCAAGAACTCCGCCTCGAGCACGGTGCGCGCCACCGCCGGGTGGGCCTGCCGGTGCAAGACCACGGCGGTCCCCTCGTCGTGGTTGAGGTCCACGACCCGCACCCCGTAGCGCTCGGCCAGGCCCGACACCCGCAGGCGCTTGAAGGTGCTGATGTTGCGGCGCTCGATGCCCACGTTGCTGCCGTCGGCGATGGTGATGCGGCGGTAGCCCCGCCGCTGAAGGGCCTCCACGATGCCCGCGAGCACCCGCAGGTCCACGCAGTTGCCGGTGAGCGCCACCAGGTCGTTGTTGAGGTTGGGCTTGATGACGATATCTGCGTCGCGACTCGCGGGCAGCTTGTGCTCCCAGTCGCCCACGACGCGCTCGATGGTCGACAGCACCTCCGTGGTCGTCCACGCCTCGTGGACGTCGACCCGACCGCGCTCGTGGACGAAGCTCAACACCGCCGCAATCTAGCCCAGGGGTGGCGCGCCCGCCCGGCAGCCTAGTCCAGGAGCACCCGCTCGTAGCCCTGCCAGCACCGGTCCCAGCGGTAGCGCTGCACGAAGGCGCGGCCCGCCTCCCCGAGCCGTGCCCGCTCCGCGGGGTCGGCGGACAACCGGAGGATCGCGTCGCGCAGCGCCGCGGGGTCGTCCCGCGCCACCAGGACGGCGATGCCGCCGGTGGCCTCGCGCACCGCCGGCTCCTCGTAGCCGACCACGGGCAGGCCGCAGGCCATGGCCTCGACCGCCGCGTAGCCGAAGCCCTCCGGCATCAACGTCGGGAACAACGCCATGCTGGCGGACCGGTAGTGGGGGACCACGTCGGGCACGTCGAAGAAGAAGTCGACGGGGAGTTTGTGCGCCGACACCCGGAGTTGGTCGGCGTAGATGCCATCGGCCACCGCGCCGACGATCGAGAGCCGCACGTCGCGGCGCTGGTCCGGCCGGAGCCGCCCCAGGGCGTCGAGGCTGGCGTGCTGCCCCTTGCCCGGCAGCACCCGCGAAACGTGCACGAGACGCAGCAGCCCGGCCGCGGGCCCGGCACCGGGGACGAACCGCTCCAGGTCCACCCCGTTGTGCACCACCACCACCTTGTCGGCGGCGATCCCGGCCCCCAGGAGCGCCTGCCTGGTGACCTCGCTCACCGCCACCACGCGCCGCAGCGCCCGCGACTGCGCCCGGTAGAAGGCCCGGCGCGCCGTCGCCGCAGCACCCTGGCCCGCGCCGCCGAAGTTCAGGTCGTGCACGATGGTGACGACCGGCACCCCCGGCACCACCACCTCGATGCTGTTGGACAGCACCGCGTCCGGGCGAAATCGCCTTGCCTCGGCGGCGGCGGCCCAGGCCATCACCGCCCAGGCGCTGGCGCCGCGCCCCCGCAGGTCCACCGCCACGCACTCCGGCGGGACCAGCGCCCGGTCGCGGCGGAACCCCGCGACGAGGCGCACCTCGTGGCCCGCCCGGCGCGCCTCGTCGTAGAGCTTCCCGAACACCGTCTCGGTGCCGCTCTGCACGTCGGGCGCGAATCGACGCGCCACCATCAGCAGCTTCACTCGCGACCCTCGACGTAGCCCAGGGCCTTCAACATCTCCTCGTTGCTGCCCGCCCCGCCGCCCTGGTAGCGCAGGGCCGGGACCAGCCCGTCCCAGGTGGCCACCCGCGGCAACTCCGGCCAGGCCAGGGCGCGGCCGCGCATGTCGGCCGCGGCGGGGAGGTCGGCGCCGGCGAGGATCGTCGGGGCCACGTCGAAGAGGGTGGCGCCGTCGAGGCTGGACCCGGGCAACACGCCCTCGCCCCAGGCCATCACCACCCCCCGGGCGTCGTGGGTGCCGGTGTAGGCCTCGCTGAGCTTCACGTAGTCGGCGATGGGTTCGCCCCCCACGGTGTCCTCGGCCAGTCGCACGGTGGTGACCAGCTCCTCGGCGAGCGTGAGCGCCACGCTGCCCTGGTCGTCCGGGAAGTCGCCCACGCGGTAGAACGGGCGCCCCTGCGCGTCGAGGAGGCCGGACAAGAAAACCCGGGCGCGGGCCGCCAGTTCGGGCGAGCCCGTGCCCACGACGAGCTTGTGCCCCACGCGGGTGACGTCGACCGCACCCAGTTCCGCCACCAGGCGCGCCTGCAAGCGCTCGGTGAGCGGCAAGAACTGCCCGGCCTCGCCGGTACCGTCCATGGCCTTGAAGCCGTGGTCCGAGACGACGAGGACCCGCGTGCTCCGGCTGGCACGGCGCAACAACTCGCCCAGGACCTCGTCGGCCTGGCGGTACGCCGCCCGCAACTCCGGTCCTCCCGCTTCGAAACGATCCCAGTACAGGTGCGCCAGCCCGTCGGTGGCGTAGAGGTTCAGCGAGGCGACGTGTGGTGCCTCGACGTAGAGCTGCGCCACGAAGACGTCGCGGTCGATGTACCCACGGATGAGCTGCATCTCCACGTTACGACGAGCGGGCGACGGGTCGGCGAGTTGCTCCTCCGCCATCCACCGCGCCCCCCGGGCCAGCGTCGACAGCCGCACCCCCGCCTGCACCAGGCCGATCACCGTGCGCACCCCGGCGCCGCGTTGCCCCACCTGCTTG
>CAYHRZ010000364.1:0-5890 GCA_964359125.1 uncultured Klebsiella sp.
AAGCCCGCACCGCGAACCACTCCGCGTCGGTGGCGTAGTGCCGCGCCAGGGCCGACTCGCGCCGGGCGAGCACCCATCGTCCACGGGCGGCGGCGGCGAGCGCGCGGAGCAGCGACAGGCCGCCACCCTGGGGATCCGGCCGGTTCACCAGCGAAGTGCCCTCGTCGAAGCGACCCTGCGCGAACCACGCCAGCGCCAACAAGTAGGCCGCCGTGCTGCTCGACGGCGCCGAGAGGGCCACGTGCCGCGCGCTGAACTCGGCACGCACCGGGTCCCCGGCCAGCAGGGCCGCCACCGCCGCCGCCAGGCCGACCCCCAGGCGGCCGGGGGCGACGTCGAAGGCACCCTCGAACAAGCCCATCGCCGCCTCGGGGCGACCCTCGACCAGCGCGGCGAATCCCGCCCGGACCGGGTCGTCGTCGCCCGCGTCGCCCGACTCCACGCCCACGACGCCGGTGGGACCGGACCACGACTCGTTGCCGGCGAGCACGAGCGCGAGGTCCGGCGACAGCACGGCCAGGTAGAGGTGCTCGGCCCCCGGTTCGTGGGCCGCCGCGCGGAGCCGGACCAAGTCGCGGGCGAGGGCGCTTCGGGCAGCGCGAGGTCCACCCTCGTCGAGCCGGTAGGCGTAGAGCATGCACCCCCGCGGGGCGCTGCCCCCCTGCACCCAGAACGCCTCGGTGTCCCCACGACTGACGAGGGCCACCAGGAGCGGGTCGGCCTCGCTCGTTGCGACCGCCCGGCGCAGGAAGGCCGCGACGTCGGCGGCCATGGGGCTCGCCAGGATCTCGCTCGTCGTCGCGTCGGCAACGTCGCCCAGCCCGCTGCGTTGGAGGTAGCTCCTGCGGAGCTGCTCGATGCGCAGGCCGCAGTGCCGGATCTCGGCGTCGATGGTTGCAGGGTCCTCGTAGCGCGCCGCCGCGGTGGAAATGCGACGGTGGTAGAGGCGCACGGCCTCGTCGAAAGCGTAGCGCCGGACGAGGTTGTCTCGGCCGACGATCTCCACCGGGAACTCCACGACCTGGGAGTAGTCCTTCTTCTGGTAGCGGCGGAGTCGGGGCGACCGTTCCACTCGGACCTCAGGCTGAAAGATACCACCGGAACCAGAGGAGCGCCCCGGCCAGCGCGATCACCACGAAGGTGCCGCGCTCGGAACGAAAGCCTTCACGCGCGTCCCAGCTTCCCCCACGCGGCCAAGCCCGGGGCACCCAGCGCGGCACCCGCCCCAGGTAATCGGCATAGTCGGCGCCGATCTGGCCGAGCAAGTTGCGCTCCTCCCACCGGACGATCACCGCGTAGTGGAGGGCGACCACGGGTACGAAGAGCAAGACCAGCGGCCACGCCACCACGCCGACAGCAGCCCAGATCAGGAAGTTGCCGACGTAGAGCGGGTTTCGCACCGAGGCGTAGGGCCCAGTGTCGACCAGGGCGCCCACGTCGGCACCCCGCGTGCGAGATCGCCTGCCGATGTGGCCCACCGCCCACAGGCGGGTGGCCTCACCCAGCAGCAGGAGCGTCAGGGCGCTGAGGCTCGGTTGAGGGTCAGGGATCAGCGCCAGGAGGGCCAACGGCACCGGGATCCAGCCGCGGTGGCGGAAAAGGGCCTCGCCCGCCGGGGTGACCAGCGGCACCGCCTAGAGGCGACCGCTCGCGACGCGCGCCCGGATGGCCTCGTGCACGGTGTCGTAGTCCTCGACCCCACCCGAGGGCATCTCTGCGCCCCACGACGCGTCGGCCGACATCGCGGCGGCGTAGGCATCGCGGGCGGCGACGCCGTCGGCGCAGGCTTGCAGCGCCACCGCCCGCACCAGGTGCAGGCCCGCCACCACGTCGTGCCTCGCGCCGTCGGCGTGCGTGAGCCCGCGGTCGGCGTGGGCTGCCGCCTCCGGCCAGTCCTGGCGCCGCAGGGCCAGTTCGCCAAGGCGCAGGAGCGCGAGTGGCTGCGCCGGGTCGAAGGCCAGGCTCTTCTCGTAGTGCTGCCCCGCCTTCTCCGGCATCTTGAGGTGCACGTCGAGCACCAAGCCCTTCGAGAGGTAGGCGTCGGTGACGTCGCTCGGCTCGTGGGTGTGGTAGATGACGTTGTTATAGACATTAAGCAGGTTGTTCCAGTCGGACTGGGCAGCCATGACCAAGGCGAGGCCCTTGAGCGCCTCCACGTCGTTGGCCCGCAACTCCAGTGCCTTGGAGATGCGCTTCCTCGCGCGGTCCGCGAAGCCCATGTGGAACTCCGTGACGCCGAGACGCGCGTAGGTACGGGCCAGGGCGTCGTTGTCGCCCAAGCCGCCGGTGAGCTGCATCAGTTGCTTGAGCACCCGCTCCGCGGCCTTCCAGTCCTTGCTGGCCATGTGCAGGGGTGCCATGGCGTCGAGCGAGGGCAAGTGCGTGGCGTTCTGCTCCACGGCACGCTGGTAGCGCAGGATCGCGCCGACCGTGTCGCCCGAGCGCCGCAGCGCCTCACCGAAGCGGAAGAAGAACGCGGCGCCCTCGATCTGCGCGTCGAAGTCGTCGCGATCCGCCTCCAGTTCCGCAGGCTCCAGCCGGGCGTACAACTGCGCGGCGGCGGCGAAGTCGCCAGCCTCGAAGAGGAACTCGGCTCGGAAGCCCAGGGCGTCGGCGTGATCCGGGACGACCGCCAGCAACTCGTCGTAGATCGCGGCGGCGCCGGGCTTGTCGTGCATCGAGTCGAGTCGGAGCCGCGCGGCCCGCGACAGCGCGTCGGCCTTCTCCGTCGCACTCGCGGCCGCCCGGGCCCGCCGCAACAGCAACTCCACCAGCCGTGGCGAATCGTTCTGCGCGGCCAGCAGCGCCTCCAACCCAGCGAAGGCCGCGGCGTCGGCGTTGGGACCGGTGGTCGCCTTCTCGAAGAATGCGATGGCGTCGTCGTTGCGGTGAAGGTGCGTGGTGCAGGCCTCGCCCAGTCGGCGCAAAAGCGCCGTGCGCTCCTTCCCCTCGGTGAAGGGCAAGTACGCCTTGCCGTGATCGACGAAGCCCGTCCAGTCGCCGGCGGCCTCGGTGAGCGTCGCGAGGTGCGCGAGCGCCTCCTTGTCGGTCGCCGCGAACTCGAGCACCTTGCGCCACGCGTCGATCGCGACGCCACGGTCGCCCAGTTTGTCTTCCCAGGTACGGGCGATCTCGGCAAATTTGTCGACCTGCGCGCGGCCAGTCGCGACGGCCGCCTCGCGGGCAAGCACGCCCACCACGCCCTGCCAGTCGCACGCCGCCGCCGCGAGCCGCCGGAGGCCGGAGAGGGACTCCGCGTCGTCGGGGACGTGGTCCAGCGCCCGGGTGAGGGCCGCCCGGGCACCGTCGGCATCACCACCGCGCTCCAGCACCTCGGCGCGGCGCCGTTGGACACGCGCCGCGTCGGCGGGCGAGGAGGCCTGCTTGGCAAGTGCCTCGAGGTAGCCGCCGGCCGCCGCCTGATCCCCCCGCGCGGCCGCGATGCGCGTGAGCGCTTCCAGCACCTCCGCGTCGTCCGGTCGCGACGCGTACAGCTCCTGGTAGGTCGCCCAGGCCTCGTCGGTTTCAGAGAGCTTCTCGGCCAAGACCCAGCGGACTCGCGCCGCCAAGCGTTCTGCCGCCTCGCCCCGCGTCTGTCCCATCCGAGCGCGGAGACTGGTGAGCAGGCCCTGCCAGTCACCCACGGCCTCGAGGCCACGCTCGACCCGCAGGGTCCACGGCAACTTCTCGGTCGCGGCGGCTTCTGCCGCGCGCCAAGCCTCCAGCGCGCCCGCCGCGTCGCCGGCTTCCTCCAACGCGTCACCGAGGCCGGCGTGGCCCTCGTCGCCGAGGGCGGCAAACGCGCGCCGAACGCCGTCAGCGTCGGCCGCCCTGACCAGGGCGGCCCGCAACCCCTCGAAACAACGACCCGGGCGCGGGTCCGCTTCGAAGGCCAGCCACCACGACGCCAGCGCGGCCTCCGTGTCGCCCAGCGACTCGTGCAGGAGCGCGGCCTCGACGCCGTGCACCGCGCGCAGACCGTCGTTCAGCGCCGTGCTGGCCAACGCACCGTGGGCCAGCGCCCGGGCCGCGGGATCTCGGGCCACGCGCAGCAGCAGCGCCGCCGCGTCGGGACTGGCGCCGGTGTCCATCGCGCGTACGAGCAAGCGTGCCGCACCGTCACCGTCGCCCAGCGCGTTCTGTCGCAACCGGGCGGCGTCGATGCTCTCGCCGGCCCCGGATTCCTGCAACGCGCGCAGGGCCTCCTCGGGATAGCTCGTGGCCTCGGCCACGCGGGCCAGAGCTTGGAGGGGTCGCCCCGCCACCGTGGTGGCACCGAGGACCTCGGAGAGCCCTCGGAGCAGGTTCTCCGAGGCGCCGGCACCGCTCGCGAGGGCGTCGCTGGACAACTCCGCCACGCGGACGAAGCTCCGCATGCGCGCCTCGTCGTCGGTGGTGGCGGCGGCACGCCTGAGGAACAGGTCGACCAGGGCGGCGGGGTTGCCGGCACTCCACGCCATACGTTCGGAGATGGCCACGCCGCCGCCGTGAGCCGGGTTCTCCCTGAGGACCTCGCGGGCGAGCTGGTCCGGGTCCGAGTCGGGCAACCGCTGCGCCGCTTCGGCCGCCGCATACAGCCGCCAGTGCCGGCGATCCACGTCTTCGCTCATCTCGGCCTGGCCGCGCTCCAGGCGCTGGTACAGCGACCAGTCGCCCTGGCGAGCGGCAAGCTCCTTGTTGAGCAGGACCGCAGGCAAGAAGCCCGGCGAGAGCTCCAAACAGCGTTGCAGGCTCTCGATGGCGCCGCCGAGATCCGCCGTGCGGTCAGCGAGGACCCGCGCGGCGCGGTAGGCGAGGCTGACCGCCTCGTTGCTGTCGCGCGTGCTGTTGGCGGCCGCTCGCAGGGCCCGCGCCAGTTCGACCCAGTTCCCCTCCAGCTCCATCGCTCGCGTGAAGGCATCGAGACTCGGCGGGAAGTCGGGCTGCGCCGTCAGGGCGAGACGGTACTGCTCGAGCCCGCGGGCACCCTGGCCCAGCCGGAACTCGTACACCGCGCCGGCCCGGTGACGCTGTAGCGCCACCGACGCCGGGTCCTCGGCGATGATCGCGCGCTGCTCGTAAATCGCCGCGAGTTCCGCCCAGAGGGAGAGCCGCGTGTACACCCGGTCCAGGCCTTCGAGCGCCGGCAGGTACCCCGGCGCCACGTCGAGCACGCGCTCGTAGTGCTTGCGTGCCTCGGCCTGGTTGTCGAGCGGGCCTTCGCAGACCTCGCCCATGCGGTACAGCACGGTGACGGTGAGCCCCGGGTCGCTGAGCCGTCCGAGCCGCTCTTCCAGGAAGGCCACCAACTCCTTCCAGGCGCCCCGGGCCTGGAGCACGCGCAGCACCGCCTCGGCGGCAGGCGCGGCGGCGGGGTCCTCTGCCGCCCCGCGGAAGCAGGCGAGCGCCCCGTCGGTATCGTCGAGGTTCGACTCGAGCAAGAGGCCGCAGCGGTAGAGCAGGAAACTCCGAGACGCCGCTGGGCAGCTCTCGATCTCGGCCGCCATCGACTGGGCGAGTTCGGGCCAAGCTTGCGCCTCTTCGCACCAGGCGTGGTACTCGTGGCGCACGTCGGCGGCGGTCGGCGCGGCGGCAACCGCGGCGCGGTAGCAGGCACCGGCCCCCTGCTCGTCGAGCAACTGCACGCGGTGAACGCGACCCGCCCGCGCGAGCCACCACGCGGCATCGCTGCCCTTGCCCTGCGCCGCCAGCGCCTCGCCCTCTTCGAGGTAGAGCTTCGCCAGTTGCGACCAGGCGCCCTGCGAACGGTAGCGCCGCTCGAGGGCCAAGAAGACGGCTCCGCTCTCGGCGTCGGCTGCCCGCGCCTCCTTGGTGGCCGCGACGGCGTCGGCCACGCGCCCGAGCTTCCGCTCGAGGATCTCCGCCCGGTCGAGGTGCAACTGGGCCGCCC
>CAYHRZ010000365.1:0-5873 GCA_964359125.1 uncultured Klebsiella sp.
GACGGTGGGCGCGCCGTTACGGGCGTAGATCCCGGCGCCGATCTGGGCGCTGTTGTTGACCACTACGTTGTGGCGCAGCGTGGGTGAGCCCCACTCGACGAAGATCCCGCCGCCGTGGGGCGCGGGGCCGAAGGTCTCGTCGCCCTCGCCCACGCCGCCGGTGACGGTGAAGCCCAGGAGCACCGTCTCCGCCGGCTCCCAGGTGCGCAGGCGCACGGCGGGGCCCTCGCCCGCGGCGTCGATCACCGTGACCCAGGGGCCGCTCTCGCTGCAGAGCGTGATCACCTTGCCGTGGAAGTCGACCGTGCCGGTGTAGGTCCCGGCCTTGACCACCACGCGGTCACCGGGGTCGGCACCCCAGATGGCGTCCTCGATCACCCGGAACCGGCGCTCGGTGCCCGCGATGTACACCGGGTAGGCCTGGTACTCGTCGCCCAGGGGGTGGTCGGGGACCGGCGGCCCCTCCTCCACCCAGCAGTCGCCGCCCCGGTCGGCGCTGGGGACGGGCTCGGCCGTGTCGAGTCCGGTGTCGCGACCTGAGCTGTCGCGACCGGAGGTGTCGCGTCCGCCGGTCTCGGACATCGGCCCGCTGTCGGTGGTCCACGTGTCTGTCCCCGGCGGCGGGGAGGCGGTGCAGGCGACCAGCCCGAGCGCGAGGAGCGCCGGTGACGGACGTAGCGACGGCGTGGTCGCTCCCACCTACTCGCCCCCCAGGAGGATCGCCCGCGCCATCCGCGCCCGGAGCGCGAGCCGCGCCCGGTGGAGCCGCGTCTTCACCGCCGGGACGCCAAGCTCCAGCACCTCGCTCACCTCCCGCATCGACAGTTCCTCCACGTCGGCGAGCACCCAGACCGCGCGGTACTTCTCGGGTAGTTCCTCGGCGATCTCGTGCAACATCACCGCCAGCCGCTGCCGTTCCATCACGTCGGCTGGGTCCACCGGCCAGGCGGGCACGGCGTCGACGCGGTGCCCCGACGCGTCGAACTTGCCCTCCGCGTCGATGCGCATCGTGGGTCGGCGCCTCCGGGCACGAAGCCACATCAGCGCCTTGCTGGTGGCCACGCGGCAGAGCCAGGGCTCGAGCTTGTCGTCGTCGACCACGTCCCCGAGGTGCTGGTGCGCGGCGAGGAGCGTCTCCTGGTACACGTCGGCGGCGTCGTCCGCGTCGCGGGTGAACGCGAGGCAGATCGCGCGCAGGCGCGGTTCGTGGGGGGCCACCAGCGACGCGAAGGCGAGCGCGTCGCCGTCGAGCGTCCGTCGCATCAGTTCGGCTCGGGGACGGGCGGGCGTGGTCAAGGCGCGAGGCGACCGGCCGCGACCCGGGGCTCTCGCGCGAGTTGCACGACCAGCAGGTAGGTGTCGACCAGGGCCCGGCAACAGTCGCAACCCTCGGCGTGGGCGAAGAGCGCTGCACGGGCGCGCTCGGGGAGGGTGCCCTCGGCGAGGGACAACAGTTGTCGCTCGACGTCGATGCACTCGGGGGCGTGTCGCATGGGTGTAGGATGCCACGCTGCGGCGCCAGTTTCGTGAAACCGCAGCGGGCGCGCGGCATCGTCGTCCAGCTTGGAGTGTCTGCCGTGAACATCCTCCTCTCGTTCGTTCTCGGTTGCGGCGAGTACGTGTGCCTGGCGGAGGGCGAAACCCTCGACGCGGGCTTGCGCGCCCCCTCGCCGGGCGACGTGGATCTCTCCGCCGCCACCACGCTGCGCCACTTCGGGCTCGACGGCGTGCTGCGGCTGGGCACCGTGGAGGGCGCCGGGCCCTACGGCGGGCGCGGCGTCGACTACTTCGAGGCGCTCGCGGGTACCGAGGCGACGTCGTCACTCGAGGGCTACCTCTCCGCGCTCTCCACCGTGGACCCCTCGATGCTGGTCGACAGCGACGAGCGCTTCGCCTACTGGCTCAACGCCTACAACGCCTGGGCGCTCTACGCGGTGGCCGCGAAAGTCGCCGAGGATCCGCAGTACAACGTGGAGTCCGACGGGTGGCTGTTGTTCTCGACCAAGTTCATCGCCGTCGGCGACCTGCTCCTCAGCCCCAACGACATCGAGCACGGCGTGCTCCGGGGCTGGGAGGACCAGCCCTTCGGTGACGACGACCTGGCCGCCGTCGCGGCGGCCTGGCACGCCGAGTTGTGGGACGGCGGCCCGCCGGACGCGCGTTTGCACGTGGGGCTGAACTGCGCCTCGGCCTCCTGTCCCGACGTGCCCCCGGGCGCGTTCCAGGGGGAGCGCCTGGACGAGCAACTCGACGCCTCCGCCGCGGTCTTCCTCGCCAACACAGAGAAGGGAGCGGGGCCCGGCGGGGTGAGCACGCTCTTCTCGTGGTTCGCGGGCGACTTCGAGGCCTCGTTCGGCTCGGTGGAGGCGTTCGTGCAGGCGTACCGCGACGACGGCGACGTTGCCTACGGCACCTACCTGCCGTATGACTGGAGCCTCAACGCCGCGACCGCCCCGGCGACAGGAGCCTCTTGCGCGTCGCCCTGGTAAACGTCCAGTACCACGAGGGGAACAACGTCTTCCCGCCGCTGGGGATCCTCTACGTCGCGGCGGCCATGCGCGAGGCCGGTCACGAGGTGCTGGTCCTCGACGCCGACCCCCAGCAGCGTCGCGACCTCGTCGACGTGGTGGTGGCGCACCGCCCGGCGCTGGTGGGTCTCTCGTTCTTGACCATGACCTACGACCGGGCCGTCACCCTCGCGGGTGCGCTGGCCGCGCGGCTGCCGGGGGTGTTCCTCGTCGCCGGCGGGGCGCACGTCACCGCCGACCCGCTGGGCTCGATCGAGGCGTTGCCGCTCGACGCGGTGGTGGTCGGCGAGGGGGAACGTACGCTCGTGGCCCTGGCCCACGCCCTGGCGTCGGGCGGCGCCCTGGAGAGCATCCCGGGCGTGGTGACGCGGGCGGGCCGGGGGCCCGAGGTGGTGCCCGAACAGGACCTCGACACGCTGTCGTTCCCCGCTCGCGACTTGCTGGGCCACGGGACTTACCTGCGGCCGCCGGGCCTCATCCGCGGCTGGGCAGCCAGCGGGATCGCGTCGATGCTCGGGAGCCGGGGCTGTCCCTTCAAGTGCAGCTACTGCGCCAGCCACCAGCAACTCGGGCGCCGGGTGCGCATGCGCTCGCCCGGGAACATCGTCGCCGAGCTCGAACAACTGCGCCGCGACGACGGCATCCGCGGGGTGTACTGGGTCGACGACGTCTTCACCCACGACCGGGCCTGGACGCTGGAGGTTTGCGACGCGATCCGCCCCCTGGGCCTGTCCTGGGGCTGCCAGTCGCGCGCCGACGCGGTGGACGGGCCGCTGCTCCGCGCCATGCGGGCCGCCGGCTGCGTGCAGGTCGACGTGGGGGTGGAGTCGGGCTCGCCCCGCATCCTGAAGCAGATGCACAAGGGGGTCACCCCGGAGCAAGTGGTCGAGGCCTTCGACTTGATCCACGGCGCCGGGCTGCGCACGGGGGCCTCGTTCATCGTGGGGTACCCGGGGGAGACGGAAGACGACATCGAGGCCACCGCGGCCCTGGCCGCCCGCATCCGCTCGGACTGGACGGTTTTCTTCTTCGCCACGCCCTACCCGGGGACGGAGTTGTGGCGGCGGAACGTCGCCGAGCACGGTGGGGACTGGCCGGGGTGGGGAGAGCGCTGGAACAACCGCGTGGGGCCGCTGCCGCTCCTGGCCAGCGAGGTGACGGCCGAGCGCGTGGCCTGGTGGCGCTCCCGGCTGCAGAACCGCCACTTCCGCAGCAACTACCTGCGCGCGCGCAACCTGCCGTTCATCGCGCGGCTGGCGCGGACCCTGCCGGAACCCAGCGTGCGGCAAGCGGTGGGACGGCTGGTCACCCGCGGCGGCCGGGCCGACGACGTGGTCGAGGCGGCGTTCGCGGCGTGGCGCGCGGCCTGAGCGCGTCGTGAGGTTCCTCGGCCCGGTCGCCTTCGCGGCGGCGCTCGTGTGGCTGGCCGTCGTCCAGGTGTTCCCGGTCCAGGACCACGTCACCACCTCGTTCGTGGGCTACTGGATCGTCGCCAAGGAGCTGGCGGCCGGCACGCCGGTGGTGGCGCTGTACGACGACGCCTTCCTCGCCACGCGGCTCGACGCGGAGGGTTTCTCCATCCGGGAGACCTTCCTCGGGCCGCCCACGCTGGCGCTGACCTTGTACCCGCTCGCCCACAAGTCCTACGTCGAGGCCCGCCACGCGTGGTTGTGGGGCTTCTCCTTGCCCTGCATCGTCGTGTCGTTGCTGGCGCTACGACCGCACGCCGGTCGGTGGGGGTGGCCCCTGGCTGCCCTGCTGCTGGTGTCGCCGGGCGTGGTGGCCAACCTGCTCGTGGGGCAGGTGTACGGGGTGATCCTCGCGCTGCACGTCGCGGTCGCGACCGCGATGCTCGCCGGGAGACCGCTCCTCGCCGCGCTGGGCACGGCGACGATGATCGCGATGCGCGGCTGGTACGGGCTCCCGCTGGTGCTGGGGTGGGCCTGGCGCCGGGAGTGGGGGGCGGCCGGGGCATCGGTGGTGGGGGCGACATTGTTCGCCCTGGTCGCGTTGCCGTGGACTGGCGTGGGGGCGTGGGTGACGTTCGTGTCGCGACAGCTCGGGGACGCCGCCACCGAGCCCTGGGCGGGCACGCCGGCCTTCCAGACGCTGCGGAGCTTCGTGCTCCACCTCACCACGCCGTCGCCCCTGTGGGGCCCGGACCCGGTGGTGAACGCGCCCTGGCTTGCGCCCTGCTTGCTGGGGGCCCTGGCGCTAGCGCTGGTGCTCGCGGTGGGTAGGCGCCTGCGCGATGTCGGCCCCCTGCACGCCGTGGCGCTGCTCTCCGTGCTGGAGATCGTGTTGTCGCCCTACGCCCAGGAGTACCACTACACGCTCGCCATCCTCCCGGTGATGGTGGCGGCGGGATCGGCACGCGGGTGGGGGGCGTGGGCGGCGCTAGGGGTCGGCACGCTTTTGCTGCTGGTGCCCTGGGACGTGCAGGACCCGTCGCGCATGGCGGGGTGGGCGTCGCTCCTGGCCTACCCGCGGCTCTACGGCATCGTGCTCGTGGGGGCGGTGCTGGCCTCCGGCGGGGAGCGCGTCCAGCTCAACCCCACGCCGCCGCCGCCGCCGGTGCGACTGGCCGTGGCCCAGGGAATCACGCCCCCCCAGGCCTCGACGGCGAATCCCCGGTCCACGTTCACGGCCGCGAAGGCGCCCAGTCTTGTCCAGGTGCGGGTGAGGGGATCCTCCTCGAAGTTGACCACGCCCGCCGCTTCTAGCCCCGCCCAGCCCAGGGCGCGGGACGCCCCGGCCGGCGACGCGCCCACCTGGGCGGACCAGGGCAGGCCGTCGACGAAGTCGCCGGTTCGATGCCGGTAGCCCACGCTCCCCTGCACCCACATCGGCAGCGTGCCCGCGCGCAGGCTGCTGCCGAGCGAGAGCCGGCCGTCCAGGTCCACCTGCCCGTCGCCCGCCGCCGGGAAACGGGTGCCGTACCCGCCGTAGCTGGCCACCCGCTCGTCGGAACGGTCGGCGTACAACGGTACCTTCACCGCCGCCGCCACCGACAGGGCCACGGATCCTCGCAACACGCGCTTGCCGAGCGCGAACTCGCCGTCGCCGCCGCCGTAGCTCACGAAGCGGGCGTGGCCGTCGTCGTTCTGCGCCACCACGAAGGGCAGGTACGTCCCGAGCTCCAGGCCGAGCGGGAGTCCCACCTCGCCGTAGGCCGAAGGAGAGATGTCGGCGTAGGCGGCGGGCATCCCCATCATCGCCTCGTCGCTCGGCTCGGCGCCGGAGAACGCGGACGCGCCGAGCTTCACGTAGGCGCCTCCGGGGTCGCGGACCCAGGCGCCGGCGGTGGCCGGCAGCGCGAGCAGGAGCAGGCTCATCGGGAGGTGG
>CAYHRZ010000366.1:0-5532 GCA_964359125.1 uncultured Klebsiella sp.
CACCGCGCGGTAGCCGGGACACTGGGCATGCACGCTGCGGGACTAACCGCCCCGGGACTGCCCCCCCGGTCCACGCTGCGGCTACGCCATCGCCGCCAGCAGGATCCCGCAGATCGTCTTTCCGTCGCGGATCTCGCCGCGTTGCACCATCGCCACGGCCTCGTCGAGGGCCACCCGCGCCACGCTGATCACCTCGTCGTGCTCGTGCGCCGTCGCCACCGTGACCAGCTCCGTCGCGACGTAGATATGGATCACCTCGTCCGTGAAGGCCGGCGTGGTGAGGATGCTCGACAAGAGCGCCAGCTTCCCGGCCCGGATCCCGGCTTCCTCCTCCAACTCCCGCGCCGCGCAAGCCAGCGGGTCCTCGCCCGGTTCCAGCTTCCCGGCGGGGATCTCCCAGATCGTCCCGCCCGCCGCGTGACGGTGCTGCCGGATGAGCGTCACCGTCCCGTCCGCGTGCAGCGGCACCACTGCGGCCGCCCCGGGGTGGCGGAGGATCTCGAGGGTCACCGTCACCCCGTTGGGCAACGTCACCGTTTCCAGCCCGAAGTCCCCTACGCGCCCCTGGTGGATCGAGCGCCGGTTCACTCGGGGATCGTCATCTCGAAGAACATCTCGCCGTCGACGGTGAAATCCACGTAGTAGTTGAACGTGTAGTCGAACTGCGCCGTCTCCCCGTCGAAGGCCAGGCCGTTGTCGGCGCCGATGATCTCCACGCTGCCGCTGTCGGCGCTGTAGCTGTACAAGGTCATCACGCCGCCGCTCTCGGTGAACAGCACCGCGCGGTAGCTGGTGCCGATGGGCAGGGGGTAGATGTCGTCGCAGATGGAGTCGTCGAGCGGGACGTTCTCGTAGAAGTTGGTGCACGCCGGGCACTCGGCCGCCAGCACCTCGTAGGCCTCGCCGCTGGTGAGCTCGGTGCCCGCTTCCTCCACGGTGGTGTCGCAGGCGTAGCCCCACACCTCGGCGTAGAAGTGACGGTAGCCGGTGTAGGTGGAGAAGTCGGTGACGGGCTCGGCGGGCTCGGTGTCCTCGCTGTCGCCGGTCTCGCCGGTGTCGGATCCCCCGGTGTCGACGAGGCCGCTGTCGTTGGCGTCGTCGCTACCGTCGTCGACCACCACGGTGGAGTTCTCGCAGGCGAAAAGGAGCGCAAGCATCGGTGATCCGGGTTCGGGCCGGACAGTTTTCCCGCTTCCCTCGCGTTTCGCCAGCCCTTTGCACCGGTTTTGCGAGCGAGCACCGGCGCGCGCGGAGTTTGATACCATGCGCGGCCCGTGCTCCCGGCAGGCCCTCCCTGCCCACACCCGGTTCTTTCACCCCAAGCACCCCGCCTCAGCGCGCAAGGTCAAGTTCAACTAGGAGCGATCAATGTCTAGAAACGTGAAGGTCGGCCTCATCCAGGCGGGCAACCCCCTCAACGACGAGTCGGTGCCGGTCGCCGAGATCCAGGAGGCGATGTTCCAGAAGCACCTCCCCTACATCGAGCGCGCCGGCGAGTCGGGCGTGCAGATCCTGGGCTTGCAGGAGATCTTCAACGGGCCCTACTTCTGCCCCTCGCAGGACAAGCGCTGGTACCGGGCCGCCGAGGCCGCCGACGGCCCCACCGTGGAGCGCCTCCGCCCCTACGCGCGCAAGTACCAGATGGCGATGATCGTCCCGATCTACGAGGAGGCGATGGCCGGGGTGTACTACAACACCGCCGTGGTGCTCGACGCCGATGGCACGACCCTCGGCATCTACCGCAAGAACCACATCCCGCAGACGTCGGGGTTTTGGGAGAAGTATTACTTCAAGCCCGGTAACCTTGGCTACCCCACCTTCCAGACCCGCTACGCCAAGGTGGGTGTCTACATCTGCTACGACCGTCACTTCCCGGAGGGCGCGCGGCTCCTGGGCCTCAACGGCGCGGAGATTGTCTTCAACCCCTCGGCCACCGTAGCCGGGCTCTCGCAGTACCTCTGGAAGCTCGAACAGCCCGCGCACGCGGTCGCCAACGGCTACTTCATGGCCGCGAGCAACCGCGTGGGCACCGAGGCCCCCTGGGGTATCGGGCGGTTCTACGGCACCAGCTACATCTGCAACCCCCGCGGCGAGTTCCTCGCCACCGCCTCCGAGACGGAAGACGAGTTGGTGGTGGCCGACTGCAACCTCGACATGATCCGCGAGGTTCGCGACGTGTGGCAGTTTTTCCGCGACCGACGCCCGGAAACCTACGGCGACATGGTCAAGCAACTCCCGTAGTCCTCGCGCTTGCTGGCGGCCGCCCCCCCCGGGGCGCCGGGCTCTCGCTGCGGCCCTCCGGGCCTCCGCTCGATCCCTGCCGCTCCCCCGCGGGGCGACCCCGGCTCTCGTTCCGCCGTGTACCCTCAGAGGAACCGCCGGAACCAGGCCGCCGACTGCCGCATGCGCTCCTTGCGACGGTCCAGGCGCCCGCCACGGCTCAGGCCGTGGTTTTCCTCGGGGTACAAGCACAGCGCCGTGGTGACACCCGCGCGCAGGAGCGTCTCGTAGAGAGCGGTGGCCTGGGTCCGGTCGCAACGCAAGTCGAGGTCCCCGTGGACGATCAGGGTTGGGCACCGCACCTGGTGGGCTACGCGCAAGAGCGAGTACTTCATCAGCGGCGCCGGGTCGCGCCAGGGCAGGTCGACGCCGAAGGTCTCCGGTAGGGCGTGCCCGAAGTCGCCACCGGCGGCGTCCAGGGCCCAGTCGTAGAGGCCGCGATCGGCCACGGCGGCGGAGAAACGCTGGTGGTGCGCCGTCATGTAGATGGTCATGAAGCCGCCGTAGGAGCCGCCGGTGATGCCCACGCGCGCGGCGTCGACCTCCGGCCGGGCGGCCATGTGCTCCACGAAGGCGAGTTGGTCGCGGGCGTCGGGGTCGCCCCAGTGGGGGTCGATGCAGGCCGCGTAGGCCTCGCCGAAGCTGTGGCTGCCGCGCGGGTTCGTCCAGGTGACGGCGAAGCCCTCGTCCGCCAGCCACTGCATCTCGAAGAACAGCCGCGTGCCGTAGGCGGTGTGAGGGCCGCCGTGCACGTACAACACCGCCGGGCCAGGGGTCGTGCGCCCGCGTGCGGCCAGGTACCAGCCTTGCACGGTCACGCCGTCCACCACCACCTCCACGCTCTCGGGGACGCGCGGGGCGAGGTCTGCCGCCAGAGCGTCATTGTGTCGCGACATAACAGTGGCGTCGCCGTCGACGCGTGCCACCTCCAGGAAGCGGTCGTGGAAGCCCTGGAGCCCAACCATGGCCTCGCCCACGCGCACCGGCGACGACACGCAGGGCCCGTGGGGCGTGAGCCACCGGTGGCTACCGTCGAGGCCCAGCCGCAAGAGTCGGGTGCAGGCGCGGTCGGTGGCCACGACGATGACGCCGTCGCCGTCCCAGAGCGGCGCCCAGGGAGAAAACGCCGCCCCGCTGAGGTCGTCGAGGGCCCAGTCGCCCACGGGCCGGTCGAGCGCCGCGCCCAGGAGTCGAGCGCTGCCGTCGGGCTCCACGATCCCGACCAGAGGGTTCCGCGCGCCCCACATGTCTCCATCGTGACCGTGGATGTACGCGACCCGCCCGGCCTCCGACACCGACGGCGCCTCGGCGACGCCCTCCACCTTCGGGAGTACCTCCACCCCGCCGTCGAGGGCCACGCGCACCAGTTGGTTCCGCGTCGGCTCGCGGTCGCCATCGGGGAGCGGCACCCGGGTGGCGACCAGGGCCTGCCCGTCGGGGTACCAGGCGGGCGCCCCGTAGGCGAAACTGCCGGAGGTGATCCTCCGCGCCGCGCCTGTGGCGAGGTCCAGCAGCCAGAGGTGTGGTAGGAACCCGCTCTCCCACCCGGCCCCGTCGGTTCGGGTGTGGGCCCGCGCGTACACGCGCACCACCGGCGCGGCGTCGAGGGCCTTCCACTCCGGCTCCCCCTCGGTCGCGCCTGCGAAGGCGCCAGGTCCATCGTCGCCCGCGGGGCGCGCAACCCGGTCCACCGCCAGCACCGGCTCGGCGCTGCCGGCGGAGAACACGATGGCCAGGGTCTTTCCATCGGGCGAAACCGCCCCGGCGCCCAGGCCCCCGTGCCCAAAGCTGCTCACCCGCTCGGCTTCGCCCCCCGAGGCCCGCAGGCGCCAAACTTGTTCGCCCCGTTCCCGGTCCGACACGAAATACAGGCTTTCTCCATGCGGCATCGGCTGCCGGTCGGCCCACTCCCCGGCGGTGAGCCGCACCGCCTCGCCCCCGGCAACCGGGACCGCCCACAACGACGACTTGTAGCGTTTGCCCTCGGCATCTGTCCGGCGCAGCACGTAGACCACCCGGCTGCCCCAGGCCGCCGGGTTGCTGGGCACCACCACCCTCCCGAGGTCAGCTAGCTCGAAACGTCCCTTTGCCACTTTCCACCCCGGTGACGAAAAAAGTTCTCAAGCCCCCCGGTAGCCTGCCGAATGGAGAAGTGACACGGGGAGATTGCGGCGGACGCGGCCGCGGGGAGAGGAGATGGGGAGACAGCCAGCGGCGGAGGAAACTCCGTCGCTGTGCTGCTTTTTGGCCGGGCCGGCCGCGCGCTCCTCGCCCCCCCTTTCGCCCGGTGCCGAGGCGCCGCGGCCAGGAGTTAGGAAGCGCCCATCGAGGAGCCCGTCGTGCCCGACTTCGCCTTCACCCCGATGTTTCCCCACGCGCACGCCGTGGAGACGCCCTTCCGCAAGCTCGACGTGGGCAGCGTGGGTATCGACTCGTTCCGAGGTCGCGAGATGATCCTGGTGAGCGACGACGCGCTGACCGCGCTCACTGCCACCGCCATCCGCGACATCTCGCACCTCTTTCGCCCCGGCCACCTGCGCCAGCTCCGCGCGATCCTCGAGGATCCCGAGGCCAGCGCCAACGACCGGTTCGTGGCGCGAGCGATGTTGCAGAACGCCAACGTGTCGGCGGGCATGGTGCTGCCGAGCTGCCAGGACACGGGCACCGCCATCGTGATCGGCAAGAAGGGGCAGGGGGTGTGGACGGAGGGCAACGACGAGGCGGCCATCGCCCGGGGGGTGTTCCGCACCTACACCGAGACCAACCTGCGCTACTCCCAACTGGCACCGCTCACGATGTTCGACGAGGCCAACACCGGCAGCAACCTGCCCGCCCAGGTGGAACTCTACGCCACCGAGGGCGACAGTTACGAGTTCCTCTTCATCACCAAGGGCGGTGGTTCGGCCAACAAGACCTTCCTCTTCCAGGAGACAAAGGCGCTGCTCAACCCCAAGTCCTTGTTGGCGTTCCTCGACACCAACCTCCGCAAGCTGGGCACGGCGGCCTGCCCGCCCTACCACCTCGCCATCGGCGTGGGCGGCACCAGCGCCGAGCTGACGCTGAAGACCGTGAAGCGCGCCAGCACCCGCTACCTCGACGACCTCCCCACGCAGGGCAGTCGCGACGGCCACGCCTTCCGCGACCTCGAACTGGAGGCGCAGGTGCTGGAACTCACCCGCAACACCGGCATTGGCGCGCAGTTCGGCGGCAAGTACTTCTGCCACGACGTCCGGGTGATCCGCCTGCCCCGGC
>CAYHRZ010000366.1:5542-5845 GCA_964359125.1 uncultured Klebsiella sp.
CACGGCGCCAGCTTGCCGGTGGGCATCGGCGTGTCGTGCAGCGCGGACCGGCAGGCCAAGGGCAAGATCACCCGCGACGGTGTGTTTCTCGAGGCCCTGGAAACCAACCCCGCCCAGTACCTTCCCGAGCCTACGGCGGCGGACCTCTCCAGCGACGTGGTCCGGGTGGACCTGTCGCGACCGATGAACGAGATCCGCGCGACCCTCGCTCGCTACCCCATCCGCACGCGCCTCTCGCTCTCGGGCACGATGGTGGTGGCCCGCGACATCGCCCACGCCAAGCTCAAGGAGCGCCTGGATCGC
>CAYHRZ010000367.1:0-5828 GCA_964359125.1 uncultured Klebsiella sp.
GCCGGGTTGCCCGGCGCGGGCACCTCTCCGCCTCCGGTGGGCGCCGAGGGTGCGCCCTCCGAGGTTGCGCCCCCGATCGAGGCGACGGCCGCCGACGCGCCGGCCGCGCCCGCGGAGGTCGAGGCCCGGCCGGTGGTCGACGCCCCCGACGAGGCCCCGCCGACCTCGGCGGCGCCCGAGGAGGCCGCCGAGGCCAGCGCCCCCGCGGAGGCCGTACCGGATGCGGCCGTGGTCGCTGATCCCGAGAAGGTAGCGCCGCGCACGCCCGGCGAGCGCCGGGCGGCGACGCCGGGCCTCAACCAGCGACCCATCCTCCCTGGCCTCGGCCTGGGGGTCGTCTCCCTGCCCGCCGGCTACGATCCGACCGACCCCACGGGGGCCCGTCGCCGCGCCCGCGAGCAGGCCGCCACGCAGCCGCGGTGGGGCGCGGGGGCCGGCGCGCCGGCCGCACGACCGGGTGCGCCAGGGCGTCCCGGGGAGGGCGGCGATGCCGACAACCGCGATCGCAAGGGCCCGCGCCGCGGCGGCCGCAGCGAGCACTCGATGTTCGAGATCGCCGAGGGGCGCAAGCGCAAGCACAAGAGCGCCAAGGGTTCGGCGCCGCGCGTCGAGGGGCCGAAGGTCAAGCGGCGCGTGCGCGTCGACGGCGAGATCACCGTCGCCGCGTTTGCCCACGAGCTCGGCGTCAAGGCGCCGGAGCTGATCAAGGTGCTCATGGGGATGGGCCAGGTCGCGACGGTGAACCAAGCCATCGACTACGAGACGGCGGCGATCGTCGCGCAGGAACTCGGGCACGAGGTCGTCAACACCGCGTTCTCGGAGCGCGAGCACCTCATCCAGCACGTGGCCGAAGACGCCGCGCTGCTGGCGCCTCGCCCACCCGTGGTCACCGTCATGGGTCACGTCGACCACGGCAAGACCACGCTGCTCGACACCATCCGGAAGGCGCGCGTCGCGCAGGGCGAAGCGGGCGGCATCACGCAGCACATCGGCGCCTACCAGGTCAAGCGCGGCGACAAGTTCATCACCTTCATCGACACCCCGGGCCATTCTGCATTCTCCGCGATGCGCGCCCGCGGCGCCCGCGTGACCGACATCGTGATCCTGGTGGTGGCCGCCGACGACGGCGTGATGCCCCAGACGGTGGAAGCGATCAGCCACGCCAAGGCGGCCGGTGTGCCGGTCATCGTGGCGGTGAACAAGATCGACAAGCCGGGGTCCACCTTGGAGCGGATCAAGCAGGGCTTGATGGAGCACGGGCTCGTGGCCGAAGACTTCGGCGGCGACACGATCTTCTGCCCGGTGAGCGCGCTGAAGGGCACCGGTATCGAGGTGCTCCTCGACAGCGTGTTGTTGTTGGCCGAGGTGGGAGACTTCCGCGCGAACCCGGACCGTCACGCCGAGGGCGTGGTCCTCGAGTCGCGGCTGGAGACGGGCCGCGGCGCGGTGGCGTCGCTGCTGGTGAAGACCGGCACCATCAAGCAGGGCGACGTGCTGGTGATCGTCAACACCTGGGGGCGTGTCCGCGCGATGAGCGACGACCGGGGCGGCCGCATCAAGGAGGCTCTTCCCTCCACCCCCGTCGAGATCTTCGGCCTCGAAGACATCCCGGCCGCGGGCGACGAGTTCGTCGTGGTCGGTAGCGAGAAAGACGCCCGCACCCTGGCCGATCACCGGGCGCAGGCCGCGCGCGAGGGTTCTCAGGCACAGCGCAAGGCGCTCACCGTCGACGACCTGTTCAAGCAGGGCGGGCAGGCGGCGGCCGCCGAGGTATTCCACGTGGTGCTCAAGGCCGACGTGGGCGGCTCCCTCGAGGCGCTCCGCGCCGCGCTGGACGGCATCGAGGTGGGCGGCACCAGCCTGAAGATCCTCCACGCCGCCATCGGCCCGGTGAACGAGTCCGACGTGAACCTCGCGGCCGGCAGCAACGGGCTCGTCGTGGCGTTCAACGTGCGATCCGACGCGAAGTCCCGGCAGGCCGCCGAGGGTCACGGCGTCGAAGTGAAGCGCTTCGATGTCATCTACCAGGTGATCGACGAGGTCAAGGCCCGGCTCCAGGGCATGCTCGCGCCGGTTTTCGCGGAGCAGCGGGTGGGCGAGGCCGAGGTCCGCGCGGTGTTCAACGTCAGCAAGTCTGGTCCCATCGCCGGCTGCATGGTGGTGGGCGGCAAGATCCAGCGCGGCGCGACGGGCCGCGTGATGCGCGAGGGCAAGCAGGTCCACGAGGGCAAGCTGAGCGGCCTCAAGCGCTTCAAGGAAGACGTTCGCGAGGTGGTGGAGGGCTTCGAGTGCGGCATCGGCATCGACGGCTACTCCGACATCGCGGTGGGCGACCGCCTCGAGTTCGTGGTCAAGGTCGAGGTTCCCCGCTCCTAGCCGGTGTACCTTCCCGCGCCCGACGAGGAAATCTGGGTGGGTGTCTTGCGCCTGCTCGTGCACGTTCCGGGCAGCCGCTCGCTGAAAGACCGGCGGCGGGCGGTGCTCTCGCTCGTGGAGCGGATCGCCGCGCGCCACCACGCGTCGACCGCCGACGTGGGGCACCTCGGGAGCCCCGGCCAGGCCGCCATCGCCGCAGTGGTGGTGGCCAACGACCCCCAACTCGTTCGCGCTCGGCTCGACGCGATCCGGGCGGAGGCGGAGCGGTCGGCGCACGCCTACCTGGTCGACAGCACGTCGTGGATCGAGAAGAAAACCGACCTCGGGTAGCTTGCCCTTGACGCGTCAAATGTGGTACGAGTGATCACATGAAGGACAACGCCGTCCCCCTCACTCGCGGCCACCTCTACGCGCTCGGTGCGATGTCGATGGCGCTCGGGTTCCTGGCCTTCTTTGTCGGTCTCGCCTTTGGCCAGCGGGCGCCCGCGCCCACGGAGGCCGAGGCGCGAGTGTTGCCGTTGTTGTCGGAGGAGGTCCAGACGGGCTCGCTCGAGGCCCTGCTCTCCCGGGTGTCGGAGGGCCAAGGGGCGGGGCTGACTTTCCCCTCCGAGTTGTCTTCATCGACGCCCTCGGCCTCGATCGACGGGGTTCCCACGGGCGGTTGGTCTGTCCAGGTGGGGCAGTACCCGGAGGTCGACGGCGCCGAGCGCCTCGTCGCGCAACTCCGGGAGGCGGGACTGCCGGCATACCGCGTCGCGGCGCTCGTCGATGGCAGGCGGCAGCACCGGGTTCGGGTCAGTGGGTATAGCTCGCGCGAGTCCGCCACTATCGACATGGCTGCCGTCGCGAGTCGTGCGGGCGCGTCGGCGCCATCGGTGGTCCCGGCCCCTTGACAAGGTCGGGCGCGCCCGCGAGACTGACGCCGTCGCAGGAGTCTTGATGCTGCCGGTGCTGTCGATCGTCGCTGCCGCCTCGCTCGCGCAGGCGCAGGAGGGCTTGGTGCAGGTGGGCGGGTCGTCCGCAGCTCCCGACTTCTACGTCATCCAGCAGGGCGACACGCTCTGGGACATCAGCACGCGCTTCCTGGGGGATCCGTACCAGTGGCCGCAGTTGTGGTCGTACAACGAGTACATCACGAACCCCCACTGGATCTACCCGGGGAATCGCATCTACTTCCGGCTGGGCGACTCGCTGTCCCCACCGAGCGCGGTGGTCGACGTGATCGAGGACATCCCCTACCAGCCGCCCGACGAGCAGGTTTTCGCCGCCGACGAGAGCTGTGACTTCCCCCCGACCTTCAACGGGACGCGCCGCGGCTCGCGACTCACGGCGCCGGCTCTCCTTGGCAATCCGGACGACTTCGCGGCGCGCGGCAAGCTCATGTGGTCCGTGTGGGGCGGGGAGGGGCTCAGCGAGGGGGACTACATCCACGTCCGTCTCGACGGGAGCGCCACGGCCGAGTGTGGCGACGTGATTGGCCTCTGGCGCGCTGCCGGCGGGCGCGTGGCCGCGAGAGGCGTCCGCGGGAAGGTGTATCGTGCGGTCGCGACGGCGCGGGTGATTCGCGTGGACGAACGGGTGGCCACGGCGGTGATCCGCGACAGCTTCGTCGAGGCTCGTCGCGGCGACCTCGTGGGCGACCCCATCCCGGTCGACGTGACGGTCGACGTCCGGGCCCCGTCGGGCGAGATCGAGGCGAACGTCATCGCCCGGCTCGAGAGCGATTTGGTCCTGGCGGGCACCTACGAGACGGTGTTCATAGACCGTGGCACCGACGACGGCGTCGACGTCGGCACCGCGTTTTACATGGTCGTGCAGCGCGACGGTCGCAGCCGCTCCACCCAGCGTGACGACTCCCGCCTGCCCGAGCGCGTGGTGGGCCGGGTGGTGGTGGTCCGCGCCTCGGAGCAGCACGCAACCGCAGTGGTGGTCGACGCGTCGCAGGAGTTTGCCATCGGGCAACGCCTCGTCTCGACGCCGAACGACGAGGAATAGGGCCGGGGCCGGCCGGGCCCCCTCTTGCGCCCGACTGTGCTGGGGGGTGCCGGGGCGGCTTGACGCCGACTGCCGCCGTGCGCATGCTCGGCCGCTCCCTGGGCCAAGGATGTCGCCTGCCTCAACGACCACAACTCTCGTGCCCGGGACCACGGGCTGGCCTCGCGCGCTGTTGGGCCTCCCGGGCGCACCCCTCTCGCTGTACGCTGAGGGGCGCCTCGCCGTGCTCGACCGGCCCGTGGTCGCCATCGTCGGTTCACGCACCTGCACGGCCGACGGGCGCGCCCGGGCCCGGTCCCTGGCGCGCACCGTCGTCGAGGCGGGTGGCCCGGGCGCGAGCGGGCTGGCGGCGGGCATCGACGCGGAGGCTCACTTGGCAGCCGGCGGCTGGACCGTCGCGGTGCTGGGGCAGGGGCTCGACGCGCCCATGGCCCGGTGGCAGGCGGAGTTGCGGGCTCGGGTGCTCGCGGGCGGCGGGCTGGTGCTGTCAGAGTACGAGCCGGGCGCTTCAGCGGCGGCGTGGACCTTTCCCCGGCGGAACCGCATCATCGCTGGGCTCGCCCGGGCGGTGGTGGTGGTCGAGGCCGCCCACCGGAGCGGGTCGAAGAACACCGCAGCCCACGCCCTCGCCTACGGTCGAGACGTCTACGCCGTGCCCGGCCCACCCGAGCTGCCCACCTCGGAGGGTTGCCTGGACCTCATCGAGCAGGGCGCTGGCGTGGTGCGAGGTCCGCAAACCATCACCGAGATCCTGGGAGCCCCGTGAAACAGCGCACGTACGAACACGTCGAGATGGAGCCGGCCGCGGCCGACTTCTTGGAACTGCTCCGCGACCTGGGGCACGTCGACGACGATGGGGTGGAACGACTCACCAACGAGTTGATGAGTGCCGGTAGCGCGGCCCGCCCCGTGACCCTGCACGACGTGCGCCGCCACGCCGCGGCGTTCCTGTTCGACGCGCAGCCCGGGATGCGCCCGGAGCAGCGCGACCTGCTCTCCGCGGAGTGGGACCGGCTCTTCGGCTGAGGGCGCGAAGGTGCAGGCCACGCGCGGCGAGGCCCCGGGTCGCTCCCCGCCGGGCGACCCGGGCCCCGGTTGCCCCGCGCTAGAGGACCTCGGCGACGCGCTGGATGTTGCGGACGCTGCCGGTGGCACCACGGGCGGCGAGGCCAGAGATCGCGAGGCGGGCGGCCTCGGCGATGTCGGCCGCCACGATGGCGTACGTGACCGACTCCCCGCCCTTCGCGTCGGCGGTGACGGTGAACGCCAGCTGGCGGGGGGCCGGCGCGGTCTTGGCGGCGGGCGCAGGGGCCGCCACGGGAGCGGCGACCTTGGCCGCCACGGGAGCGGCGACCTTGGCCGCCACGGGGGCGGCCTTGGCCGCCGGGGCGGCCGCGGCGGCGGCGGTGGCGGTGGCGGCGCCGATGCCGCGGCGTCCGCGGTAGGCGCGCACGTTT
>CAYHRZ010000368.1:0-5820 GCA_964359125.1 uncultured Klebsiella sp.
CTGGAGATGAACACCAGGCTGGAGATCGCGCTGCGTTACATGGCGGCCACGCCCGAGTTCGGCGGTCGGCCGCCGAGGTCGGGCGAGCGCGGGGAGGTGGAGCGTCTCGTCATGCGCGCCAGCCACGCCCGCGCGTGCACCCGCCCCGCGCGGGCCGGGGACGACCACGAGGCCGGGGAGATCTCCCCCTAGGTGCCGCAGGCCTCGGCGGTGCCCACGGCCGCCTCTCGCTCCGTGGTGACCGAGCAGTCCACGCCGGCGTAGGCCTCCGCCTTGCACTGGTACCACTCCCCGAACTCGCTCTCCTGCTCGGCCGTCCACTCCCCGCAGGTGGCATCGGCGTCGTACACGGTGGAGCCGCCCGAAGCGACCTCGCAGTCACTCAGCGCCGTGATGTAGTCGCGACAGGAGTCACCGGTTGCGCAGGCCAGGAACAGGAACAGCATCACGCCAGCATAGCCGCGCCGCTACGCGGCAGGCGCGAACACGGTCACCAGCACCAGCACCAGCGGGAACAGCACCAGCGCGACCAGCCACGTGAATCCCATGATGTCCCTCGCCTTCAACCCCAGGAGCGCCAGGACCGGCAACATCCAGAAGGGTTGGCAGAGGTTGGCCACCGCCTCGCCGAGGTCGTAGGAGACCACCATCCAACCGTCAGGCACCCCTAGCTCCCGCGCCGCCTGCAAGACGTACGGCGCCTCGATCACCCACTTGCTCCCGCCCGACGGGACGAACATGCCCAGTACCGCCGAGTAGGCGACGATCACCGCCGGGTAGAAGGTGGCGCTGCTGGCATTGACGAAGACCGATGCGATGGCGTGGCTCAACTGCGACCCCGTCATCACCCCGAAAATCCCGCCGTAGAAGGGGAACTGCAGCAAGACGCCCCAGGCTGCGGGCGTCGCGTCTTTCACCGCCCTCATCAGCGAGACCGGCGTCCAGTGCAAGAGGCCGCCGGCCATGAGCAAGAACAGGTTGATGGTATTGAAGTCGAGCGCGTTCAGGGCGTCGCCGGGCCCCGTGGACCGGTCCCGGATCGACAAGAACAAGTAGGCAAAGCCGAGGATCACCACCGGCAGTAGCAAGGCCGGACTGTGTTCGAGGCGCTCACCGGGCGTGCTGGGTCCGGCCGGCGCCTCGTGCCGATCCTCGAGGTCCACGCCCAGGCTCGCCGCGTTTCGGGCCCGCCCCGGTCCCGGCGCGGCGAACCACACGACGGCGGTCACCACCACGATCTCGATCACCACGCACACCATCGACTGCCACCGGAAAATCGTCTCGGTGAGCGGGATCGGGTCGCCCACGATCTCGACCAGCGCCCTTGGCATCGACGTGGGCGATGCCATCTGCAGCGCAGCGGAGCCCGACAGGCCCTGCGCCCACACCGTCCCCAGGCCGAGGAAACTCGCGGCCGCCAGTGCCCGGTAGTCGGCGTCCGGTCGATTCCGGGCCACCGCCCGCGCGAACAGCGCGCCAAAAATCAACGAGAATCCCCAGTTCAACAACGAGCTCAGCATCGCTGCGACGGCCACGAGGGTGACCGCCTGCCGCCCGTCGCGCGGAAGCAGCGCCAGTCGCTCGATCAGTCGCGCCACCGGCGGACTCGACGCCAGCACGAAGCCGCCGATCACGATCATGCTCATCTGCAGCGTGAACTTGATCAACTCCCAGAAACCGTTGCCCCACGCGAGCACCAGCAGCGTCGGGTCGGCGCGCATCGCGGGGTCCACCACCAGCGCGCCGACCAGGACCAACAAGGTGGCCCCGAGCGCGAAAACGAACGCGTCGGGCATGTAGCGCTCCGCCAGCGCCGTGGCGCGGGCGGCAACACGCTCGACGGGGTTGTCCGCGTTCACGGGGCTCGGCTTAGCCCGCCGCCGCGGCCGCGGCGTATCGGCCGGTCGCAGCGACTAGTAGCGACCGTCGGGACCCACGTAGGCGCTGCCGTCGACGAAGGTACACGGGGAGAAGTCGCTCGCGCTGCCCGCCGCGTAGGTGTGGTGGGTGTAGTCGGTGCCGTACACGTCGGGCTCAAGCACGTAGCTCGCGTCCTCGATGGCGCTCACGGTGCTGGTGCCGCCGTAGGCGAAACCCGCCACGCCGGTCCCCGCGGTGTCGAAGAGGTAGAGCGTCTCCCCCTCGTTGTTCAGCGACAGGCCGTACTGCAAGGCGGAGTCGTCGTTCTCGGCGACCAGGTAGCTGCAGTAGGAGGCCGACAGCGCGCTGGTGTCGCCGCCGCCGAACACCACGATCGCCTCGCCCGCGCGGAGGTAGGTGCCGTCGGCGAAGGTGTGCCGAGGCAGGTAGTAGAAGTCGTCTTCCACGATCGTGTAGCCCGAGAGGTCCACGGTGACGTCGCTGGCGTTGGCGATCTCGACGAACTCGTCCTCCACGGAGTCCAGGGTGCCGTCGCCGTTGGGGTCGCCGTCGACGGTCCCGTCCGAGAGCACCTCGTTGAACACCAGGTCGCCCGTCGTCGCGGACGCCAGGGTGACGTTCACGGTGGTGCTCACCTCGAACACGTCGACCGTGGCGGTGACCGTGGCGCTCCCCGAGTAGAGCGGTTGCCCAACGCCGGCGGTGTACACCTTCAGCACGGTCTCGTCGGACGACACGTAGGTCGCGACGCCGGTGAGATCCGCGCTGCTGCCGTCGTCATAGCTACCGGTGACGGTGACGTCCAGGGTGTCGCGGGTGGTGATGTCGGTCGCGGGGGTGACCGTCCACGTGATGGACAACAACTCCGCCGGGGGCACCTCGCCGGTGTCACCGGTCTCCGAGGTGTCGCCGGTCTCCCAGGTGTCGCCGGTCTCCGAGGTGTCGCCGGTCTCCGAGGTGTCGCCGGTCTCCGAGGTGTCGCCGGTCTCGCCGGTCTCACCGGTCTCACCGGTCTCACCGGTCTCGTCGGTATCGTTGGTGTCACCGGTCTCGCCGGTGTCGTCGATGTTGCCGTCCTTGTTGGTGTCGGCCGAGTCTCCCGGGGTGCCCGGGCAAGCCACGAGGGCGAGGAGGAGGATGCGCATGGGGTTGTTCCTTTTTCTAGGGACAGGTGGAGCCGCCCGGCGAGGAGCCGGTCGAGCAGGTGGAGGACGTCCAGTTGGTTGACTCGTCGCCGACCGCCAGGCTCACCCGCTCGATCGACGTGCCGTTGCCGGGGTCGGAGGGGAAGCTGAAGGTGTCGATGAGGGCGACGCCGTCGCTCTCGTAGAGCGAGATCGGGTCGTTCGTCGCGAGGCCGGAACCGATGGAGTTGTCGTCGGCGGTGAGCCACAGGGCACCCGACGCGATGCTGTACTCGCCCGCGTAGTTGGCATCGAGGATCACCGCGTACTCGCCGGCGGCGAGCACAGTGTCGTAGATGTCGTAGAAGCCGAAGACGGTGTCGAGGGCGTCGCCGTCCCAGATCACCGCGTACAGCAGGTCGATGTCGGTGCTACCGTTGTTGTAGATCTCGATGAACTCGCCCGTGGTCTCGTCGAGCGGGTTGGCCATGACCTCGGTGATCAGCAGGTCGTAGGTCGACGTGGTCGCGCCGCTGGACCCGGTGCTCACGCAGTTGGCCTCGCCGGGGGAAGACCCCGAGCCGCAGGTGGACGCGATCCAGTTCGACGCCGAGTCGAGGGTACCTGCGATGTACACCCGCTCGGTCGAGGTTCCGTTGCCGGCGTTGATCGGGTACACGTGGCTGTCGATGATGTGCTCGCCGTCGGCCTCGTAGAGCGTCACCTCGTCCTTGACGGACAGCCCGTTCCCCAGCGTAGAGTTCGCGAGCGTGACAATCGTGGCGCCGGACGGGATGCTGTACTCGCTGGCGTACTCGGAGTCGACCACCACCGCGAAGCCGCCCGCGGGCACCACGGTGGTGTAGCTGCCATAGGCCGAGATTGTGTCGTCCTCCGAGCCATCGGAGAGGATCAACCCCGCCAGGTCCACGTCGGTGGACCCCGTGTTGTAGATCTCGACGAACTCGCCCGTGTCTTCGTCCAGGGGGTTGCTCATCACCTCGTTGATGCGCAGCTGCTCGCTCACGCCGCCGGCGGCCCCGTTGAGCAGCCCCGGCGAACGACCGCGGGTACTCGACGAGGTGGAGGCCTGCCAGTTACCGAGCACGTCGCCGAAGCTGTAGTTCACCTTCTCCGCGGAGTAGCCGTCGCCCGGGTCGCGGACGGCGGTGTAGCTGTCGATGAGCGTGGCCCCGTCGGACTCGTAGAGGTACGCGTTGTCGCGGACGCTCAGGCCGTTGCCCAGGGTGTTGTCGCCGGTGGTGAGCAGCACGATGTCGGAGGGCAGGTAGTAGTCGTAGAGGTAGCCGGGGTCGACGACCAGCGCGTGCTCGCCGGGGGCGATGAGCGTGCCGCCGCCCTGGAAGCCCACCAGCGTGTCGCTGGCGCTGTTGTCGCGGATGATGAGCCCGGCCGCGTCGATCTCGAGCGTGCCCGCGTTGTAGATCTCGATGTACTCGCCCGAGAACTCGTTCGCGGCGTTGGCCATCACCTCGGTGATGATGAGGTCCTGGGGGTCGCCGGAAGGGGCGAAGCACGCCGCCGAGCCGGGGGACGACGAGTCCGTGCACTCCGACGCGCGCCAGTTCCCCGACGCGTCGCCGGTGGCGAGGTCGATCATCTCCAACGACACGCCGTTGCCGGGGTCCTTGGGGTAGCTGAACGTCGCGGCGACGGTGCTGCCGTCGCTCTCCAGGAGCTTGACCGGGTCGCCGGTGGTGAGGCCGTTGCCCACCTCGGTGTCGCCGGTGGTCAACAGGGTGACCGCGCTGTCGATGGTGTAGCCGCTCGCGTACTCCGGGTCCAGCACCACCGCGTACTCGCCGGGGGCGAGGGTGGTGGCGGAGCTACCGAAGGCTTGCAGCGTGTCGGTCTCGTCGCCGTCGGTGAGCATGAAGCCCGCGAGGTCCACCGTGGAGGTGCCGGCGTTGTAGATCTCGACGAACTCCTGGGTGCTCTCGGTGAGCGGGTTGGCCATCACCTCGGAGATGATCAGGTCGTAGGACGACGACGCGTACTCGTCCATGCCGATGTCGTAGCCCGCGCCCTGGGGGCGGGTTTCCCCGTCGGCGTCGGAGGCGTGGCCGACACTGCTGGTGCCCGCGTCGATGCAGGGCGACGAGGCGGTGAGGCTGAAGTTGCCCTCGGCGGCGGCCTCGAACAGCGGGTCGACACTGAGCTCGCTGGAGTCGGCCGAGGCGTCGTTGATGTAGTCGGTGGTGTTGCCCCACACCAGGTTGTTGCTCTGGTTCAACGTGCAGCTGTAGCAGTCGATGCCGTAGTAGTTGCTGACGACGATGTTGTTGGCGAGCTCGTGGCCCGTGCCGGTGGTGTTGGCGTAGGCGACGGCGCCCACGAGGTAGGCGCTCGTGGCCGCGAAGGCGTTGGCGATGAAGTCGTTGAAGCTGATGTTGGTCGACGTGCCGCCCTGGACGAACGCACCGCCGGCCGCGTTGCTTCCGACCAGGCTGTTGGTGAGGGTGAAGCTGGTGGAGTCGGTGGTGCCCGCGCCGTACCAGTTGTACGACAAGAGCGCGTCGTTCACCGTCACCGACGTGGCATTGTTGGCGTAGACACCGGCGTAGTAGTAGTGCGCGCCGACGTCTTCGATGACGGCCGAGCCGCTCGACACGTACACGCCGTAGTTACCGTACCGGGTTCCGGAGGTGGCGTAGTCGGGGTCCACCAGCGTGAAGCCGGACAGCGTGCTCACCGAGGAGCCGGCGAAGGTGACGGTGCCGTAGATGTAGCTCTGACCCTGGCCCGCGCCGTCGACGGTGACGCCGTCCTTCATCGTGATCGTCTCGCTGTAGGT
>CAYHRZ010000369.1:0-5787 GCA_964359125.1 uncultured Klebsiella sp.
GTCGCCTCGCGACGGGAGAAGGCCTGCGGCTGGTCGCCGCCGATCTTGCCGAAGTACTGGGGGGCCCCGCCGCCGGTCTCCCCGGACAACTCGCCCTTCTGCTTCGCGTCGCGGATCGACGAGAGTCGCTGCTCGGCCTCCGCGATGTTGGATTTCTGGACCGTGCTCTCGGCCTGCTCGGTGCGCTCCAGTTCGTTGGCCAGCCGGAGGGCCTCGCTCCACAACTCTTCGGCTTTGTCGTAGTCGCCGGAGCGGTAGTTCATCTCGGCGTCCTTCTCGATGACTTGTTGTCGCTCCACCAGGCCCGAGGTCTTGGCCTTGGCGAGTTCCTTCACTCGCCGGGCCTGGACGTTCGACGACGCCACCTCAGGCGCGGCCTTGCCGCTGAGCACGTCGAGGTTGTCCTGGAGTTGCGCGACGTCTTCGTTCTCGGCCTCGTAGTTCTTGGCCTCGTCCAGCCAGCGTTGCGCGGTCTCGAAGTCGTTCTCCTTGTAGGCGCTGGCTGCCTTGAGCACGGCGCTGTCGACCACCTCGCGCGTGCGCCGGTCCTCGCTGGTGTCGACCGTGGCCGCGAAGGACTTTCCGTCGCGACCCAGCGCGCGGTAGCCGCGCGGGAGGTGGACCTCCCAGCTTGCCGTCGTCACCGGGGCGTCCACGGAGGGCAGGGCGAAGGCGTGGTCGCCCTTGCGGGCCCAGGCGCTGTCTTCCCCGATCCACTCCACGTCCACGGGGAAAGCGAGCAGGCCGCGGAGCGTCTCCACCGACTTTTCGAGCGGGATGAACAGGCCGCCGGCGCCGTCGTCGAGCGCCGACACCGGCAAGCCACCCACCCGCACCACGATGGGCTTCCAGCCCGGCGCGGCGCGCACGTGCAGGTACTGTCGGCGCTCGTTGCGGACACGGTAGACCTGTCGCAGGGCGATGCGTCCCTCGCGCGCGGCGCTGACGACGTAGCGCGCGGAAGTGATGACCGTGTCGGGGCCCTGCACGGCGTCCCAAGCCACCGGCAACACCCGGAGTTCGCCGCGACCCTTCCAGTGGGCCAGCGGCGCGCCGTCGCCGAGTCCGCGCGCCCAGTCGGGGAGCTCTTTCTCAGCGATGCTCGACGGTGTCGCGACGGGAATCAGCTCCCCCTCGTCGGCTTTGCCGAGGGTCCAGAAGCGGTCCACCCGGGCAACCCCGCTGGGTTCCGGCCCCGGCACCCGTGCCTCGCCCCGGGCGGTGGCCCGCCCCTTCACGCGCACCGAGAACAGGCCCTTCACCTTCGATTTCGCCTTCACGGTGACGGTGCTCCCCGAGGCGGACCACGACCCGATGCCCGCGCCCGTGACCTCGAGTTCCGAGAGCGCAGGCGCCTCGAAGCGGAAGGTGTCGACCTCGCCGCGCAGCACCTGCCAGCGGACCACGCTGTCGACGGCGATCTCGCCGCCCTCGGCCCGGAAGGCAGTGGCCACCTCGCCGTTGACCAGCGGCGCGCGCGCCGGCGGCGGGTCGTCGCGGTGGGGGGCCCAGCTCACCACCAGGCGCGACGCGGGCGCGAGCGCCCCGTTCACCGCGCCGTCGATGGTGACGTCGAGACCAGGGGCGTCGACCTCCACGCGCATCACGGCGGCGGGGTGGATGTCGAGGATCATGCGCCCGTCGGCGCGGACCGCGTACAGGCCGCGGATCTGCTGCTCGTGGGCCAGGGGGCCCGGCTCCAGCGCGAGCACCAGGCCAGCGGGCGTGGCCAACACCGGTCCGCTGGCGCTGGTCACGAGGAGGTCGGGCGCGACGAGACGGATGTTGGCGAAGGTGGGCGCGGGGGTTGCGAAGGCGTAGTCGGCCGCGACCTCCACTGGCTCGCCGTCGCGGATGCGCAGCGTCCAGGTGGCCTCGGTGGCCTCCCAGCCCACCGGCGGCGGGGGCGGCGTCCACGGCAGCGGTGCCCAGGTGGGCGCGTCCCAGGGGGCGGCCACGGCAAGCTGGAGGAGGAGGGGCATCACCATGCGGCCGGACAACGTAGCGGGTTTGCTGTTCCTTACGCTCGGTCACGAATGGTCGCTGGGAGGCGGCGGAAGGCGCTCAGAAGGAGAAGCCGGCGCCACCCGCGACCCGCAGCGTGAATCCCCCGGCGGTGGCGGCCTCGGGCGAACCCGTGGCCTCCCCGCTGAGGCTGGAGGACTCGGTGAGCCAGATCGTCCCGTCCGCGAGCACCTGCACGTAGGGCCCACCCGGAAGCCGGAAGCGGGCGCCCAACTCGAGGGATGGGCCGATGTCGATACCGCCCGGTGCATCGGGGTAGTCCACGGACATACCCTCGTCGGGCACCTCGAAGCCGTCAAAAAACTCAGCCGAGAGGCCAACGCCCACGACGGCCTGGACGGCGGACGCGGCAGGCCAGGTCAGTCGCGCCGTCGGCTGCGCGAGGAGGCGTGTGGCCTCCACGGGCGCGTACTCGGTCGTCTCGTCCTGCTCGGTGCAGGACTCGCAGTACCAGCCCGAGTCCATCGACTTCTCGCCCCACTGCGCACCGGCGGTGAGGCCCAGGTCGAACCCGGAGCGGGTCGCGTAGCCTCCGCGGACACGGAGCACCATCCCGCTCGCGAGGTAGCGCCCGGTCCACGTCGCGGTCGCGGTGTTTGAGAAGTCCCGGTCCAGGTCTACCCGGACCGAGTACTGGCGACCTAGATCGCCGTGGGCGTAGCCGCCGAGCACCTCGGCGTAGGCGCCGGGTTTGCCTGCGCTGGGGGTGTTCTCGCGCGTGGCGGAGGGCGAGCGGACCGGGTCCGGCGTCGATCCGGCGGGCCGGAGGACCACCCGGTCGGAGCCCGGATCGACCGGGGGCGGCGACTCCACCGCGCCCGCGAGCACGGCGTCGTCCTGGCCCAACAACTGCGCCTGTTGACGGCGGCCGCGTACGTGTTGGAGCATCCGGTCGTTGGCAAAGGCGACCACTTCCCCCGCCGTGACGCCGCCATCGCCGTCAGCATCCGCCCACCCCCGGAGCGCCGCCAACGCGAGGTAGGAGAAGGCCGGCCGGTCCAGGCCCTCCATCGGGCCCGCGTACTGCGTGTTTCTCGCCGCCACGAGCACCGTGGCCCGGGGGAAAGCCGCCGCGTCGAGTTCGACCGGCCTGGCCGGTTGCAGGGGATCGGTGGTGAGCCGTCCCGCTGCGCTCTCCCCGCTGAAGCAGGCGTCGATCACCGCGACCAACCGGGTGCCACCCCCGGCACCAAGCGCTGCGAGCAGCCGACCCGACGTCAGCGATCGACTCTCAATGCTCTCGATCGTCGGCCGAGCATCCGCGCCCACCAGCAGGCCACTTCCGTCGCGACTGGGCGAGCCGTGGCCGATGAAGACGACCCAGGCCGCGCCGCCGCGCTTCACACTCTCCCGTACCCAAGTCGCGTTGTCCTCGATCACGTCGTCGGTGGCCTCGCCGTCGCGCAACTCGCGGACGACCGCCCCTCGGGCCCGCAGGTACGCGGCCCAGGCCTCGCCGTTCGCCCGCGCGCCGGGGATGTCAGGGAGGCGGTCGTAGTCCTCGATCGAGATCACCAGTGCGGCATCGCTGCTCAGGTCGCGGGGTAGCCCCGGGGGTGGCGTTGCGAGGCTCGGCCAGACCGGGGCGGCACTCGCGGCGCTGAGGAGGAGCAGCATCGACCGAGTCTATGGCTACCCCGCCGCGTGCGCCCGGGGCGGCCGCGCGATCCCTGGTTCAACTCCGGTCCTCCCGTCCTTTGATGTCGCGAGGTGGTGCGACTTCCCGCGCGCGGGGGTAGCGGTGGAGCGTGGACGAACTGCCGCCTTCCGAGCCCTTCGACGAGGTCGCCCTGGACCCGGCGCTGGAAGACGCGATCTTGGCGGCACTGGGCGCCGACGCGGAGCCCGTTTTGGCGGTGGTAGAGCGCGCCGACGCGCTGCTGGCGGCGCTGCTGTTGCCCCGGGTGCCCGGCGTGCCGCTGCCGGATCGCACCGGCGAAGACGTGCGCGTGGACCTGCTGGATGCCGACATCTGGCTGGAAGGCAGCGAACTGGTGGGCACGGTCCACGGCACCGGCGCCGACGAGAACGGCGTGTGGGTGGTGGTCGACGTGGGCGGTGGTCCCGCCCCGGACCTGGAGCTGGGTTTCGGTCGGCAGTGGTCGCGCGAGCGCACGCTGCACGGCGCGCCCAGCCCGGCACTGGCACGCGACGTGATGCCCGAGGTGGAGAAGGATCGCGTGTCGTTCCGGGCCGACCTGTCGGGCTCGCAGCTCTTCGAGCCCGGCCACGTGGGCTACGCGGTGGCCTCGGTCAAGAGTTTCGACGGCACCATCCGCGACGAGGGGCCCGGCGGCTTGCTCGGCGAGCCTGGGAACGACCGCATCGAGGTGCTGGCCGCCCTGGTGGCCTCCGGCCCGGTCAGCGACGCGGACTTGGCGGTGGCCCTGGCCGTCACCTTCGGGACGATCCGGCCGGTGGTGGCCGACGAGGTGGTGCCGCTGGTCGAGGCCGACGCCCTGGCCTGGCTCCGCTACGGCGAGAGCCTCGACGGCTGGCTGGAGGCCGGCGAAGCGCAGTGGCGACTGGGGAGCCAGGACGCCCTGGGCAAGCTGGTGTGGGCCTGGCCGGCGGCCCAGGCCGTGGCCTACGGGCAGTTCGCGCTCTCGGTGGAGGAGCAGAGGCTGTCCGAGGCGAAGTACCGCTTCGTTGTCCCGAGCGTGGCCACGCTGGAGGCGTTGCGGGCGATGGTGCCCGTGCGCGGCGACCTGGTCAATACCACCACCGCCGTCGACCGCTGGACATGGGAGCGCCTGCGTTACCGCGCCAACGACGCGCTGATGACCACCCTCTGCCACAACGGGGGGCTCGACAGCAGCACCTGTAAGGGGTGGCAGAAAGAGCGCGGGGAGTTGCGGCCGCTGGGGGTGGTTGACGGCGTGAAGGTGCCAACGTCGGAGGGGGTGAGCGCCAGCTACCAGCTCGAGGTGCTCGCCCGCGAGGGACAGTTCGTGGGCGACTGCGCCACCGCCACGGCGCTGTCGATCGCGGCGATGCAGGCGCTGGGCATCCCGGCGGTGGGCATGGGCTGGGCCGGCGACGTGCTCGCCTCGCCCACCCACGACGTGCCGATGTGGTTCGACGGGCAGGTGTTCCGGCCCACGCAGGGGGGCCCGGGGCGCGACTGGAACAACGAACGCGCCTTCGTGTACGTCACCCTCCCGGGCGTTCACCCGGTAGCCTACTCGATGGGCAGCGAGCCCAACGGTTGGCGCCGCGGCGGCGCGGTGGCCGGCGGCTGGACGACGTTCGGCGAGGTGGACCGCATCCTCCGCGAGGGCCTGCCCGCCAGCATCGTGGGCGACTGGGTCGACGTGCAGGCCGCGGGCGGCTGGCCCACCTGGTGAGCCAATTGGACAGCGGGGGCAACGAGGTGTGCCTCTCCTGTGGCGCCTGCTGCCGCGAGGCCTTCCACGCGGTTGAGCTCTCGCGGCGCGACCGTTTCGCGCGCCGTCACCCGGAGCTGGTGGAGGTGGTCGACGGTCGGCTGGGCGTCAAGCGGGTGCCGCTGGACTCGTCTCCCGACGGGCAGCGGCGCAACCGTTGTGTTTGCCTGGGCGAGGACTACCGCTGTGCCCACTACGCGGACCGGCCGGTCACCTGCCGCCACTTCGAGGTGGGCAGCGCCAACTGCGACGAGGCGCGGCGGCGGGTGGGGCTCTCGCCGCTGCGGTGAGGGGCGCCCGGCTGGCCCTGACTCGGCGCAATTTGTAATCCACATTACATAAGTTTGCGGCTCTCTCTCTCTCTCTCTCTCTCTCT
>CAYHRZ010000370.1:0-1786 GCA_964359125.1 uncultured Klebsiella sp.
GCCGCGTACACGCCGCCCCGCCGGTCGAGAAAATCCCGGGCCGCCGCCGAGGCCACCGCCTCGCACTCGGCCAGGCTGGCGGTCGGCGAGAGGCGCCACGTCGCGTGGTCCCGGGCCGCCGCCAGCGCGGCCGGGCGGACCCGGTGCTCGCGCCGGGCAAGCTCCCACGCCACCGCAATGGTGATCGCAGACCAGTGACGCCGGGCGGCGCTGTCGTCGGTGGATGGGTGGGGGAGAGACGGGAGGACGCGGACGTTGGGTTCCATGAAGGACCCCGGTAGGACGCCTTGCCTATCAGCCGCGAGCGCTCCTGGTCAAGCAAGGAAGCGCGCGCCGAGACTGGCCTCCCCAGCCTGTCTCGGCGCGGCTGACCTTGGGGCTACGCTGCCGCTTCGTGCGCTTGCGCCGCCGCCTGCCCGAGCAAGTCGTTGATGACGGCCGCAGTCGCCACGCTCGCCAGCTCCTCGTCGCCGTACAAGGAGAGGAACTCCTCGTAGAAGCTAGAGATGAGCTCGCCGAGATTGGTGTCGATGGTGGTGGTCATGTTGGACTCCCAGGCTCGTTGGAGTTCACTGCAACTTCCGTTCCAGTGTCCTCGGGTTGAGAATCGGCCCAAATTGGGGCCGCTTGAGAGAAGTACGCGCCAGGGGGGTCACGATCCTTGCGACAATGTCAAGAAAACCCGACAGGGAGCCGCAACGGGGGACCACTGGAAGCGGCGACCACGCCCACCACCTCCGCCGCGCCCGAGCCGAGCAACTCGCACGCGGCGGCGTGGAGCGTCGCTCCCGTCGTGAGCACGTCGTCGATCACCAGAGCACGCCCCTGGACGGGGCACCGCGCGACGACCAGCCCCGATGCCGCCTGCAGGCGGGCGGCCTCGCCGCGGGCGCTCTGGGCGGCACCCCAGCGGCGGTGCAAGGCGTCGAGCACGGGTGCACCGGTCGCGCGGCCCACCGCCCGCGCCGCCAGGTCCGGCAGGTGGAAACCACGCCAGTAGCGGCGCCACGGCGTCGTCGGCACCGAGACGACCACGTCGAAACACAGCCCCGCCCCCGCCACCCGCCGCGCCAGCGACTCGGCGAGATCGAGAGCGATCGCCTCGTTGGGGCCAAACTTCGCCGCGCGCACGAGGCTCCCGGCGGGTCCCGCGTAGGGGCCGCCGGTCCAGAAAGCCGCCCAGGGCGTACCCGCGACGGGCTCGGCGCGCAGCGGTTGACCGAGCGCGTCGGCGCAGTCCACGCACAGGCCGGCACGGGGCACGGTGGCCGCACAGGACGGGCACTCGGGGATGGTGAAGAGGGCAAGCACGGCGGCCCAAGCTCGGCACCGGCCCGCGGCGGTCAATCCCCGTGGTGGTAGGGACTGCCGGTGCGGATGGCGCAGGCCCGGTAGATTTGTTCCACCAGCACCACCCGGGCCACGGCGTGGTTGAGGACGAGGTCGCTCAGGCGAACGAGGCGATCGGCCCGCGCCCGGACGTCGTCGTCGTGCCCGTAGGGGCCGCCGATGGCAAACAGCAGCGGCTGGGCGCCCGCGCGAACCCCTTCCTCCAGGAGCGCTGCGAATCCGAGGCTGTCGCGGTGCTCACCGCGCTCGTCGAGCAGGACCAGCCGCGCGCGTAGCGAGGGCTTGGGCATGCGATCCACGAGCCGGAGTGGGAAGGTCCGCGACGCGCGCTTGATCCACGGGGCGCAGGCCTCGTCGACCCAACCGGGGACCCTCCCGGGCCCCGTGACCACCACGATGTCCACGAGCCACTAGGCGCGGGCAGGCACGTCACGCG
>CAYHRZ010000370.1:1796-5780 GCA_964359125.1 uncultured Klebsiella sp.
GTCGGGGGGGGCTGGCCCGGCCGGCGCGGGGGGCGCCGCCCGCGGGGGGGTGGGGACGCCGGGGATGTCGACCCGGCGAGCATCGCCCCAGAGGCTCTCGAGGTCGTAAAAACCGCGCATGCTCTCGTCGAAGACGTGCACGATCACATCGCCCAGGTCGATGAGCACCCACCGCGACGCCTCGATGCCCTCGATGCCCACCGTGCGCCGGCCCTTGCCCCGGAGGTCGTCGACGACACCCTCGGCGATCGCACGCACTTGGCGCCGGCTAGAGCCACTGCAGATGACGAAGGCGTCGCAGTACGACGACACGCCCTGCAGGTTGAGAATCACGATATCGTCGGCCTTCCGCGCGGCGGCGGCCGTTGCGGCGGCGCGCGCCAGGTCATTCGGCTCGATGATGACACCTCACGAGTTGATCACGCGGAAAGAGGTAAGTACGACGTAGACGACGCCGTCGATTTCCAGGGAGCGGCCCACGAGTTCCAGCGTGGCCTCGCCGCGCTTGCCGGTCACGAGGCGCTCGAGGAGTTCGGTGGCCACGAGGTAGCTCGCCGGACCCGCGCTCCGGGTGCGGAAGGGCGCGGCCACGTGCGTGGTGAGGTTGTTCGAAACGGAGTCGATCTCGCCGACGTACTGCCAGTCGCGACCTTCGCCGAGCACGCGCCGCGCCATCAGCCCAGTCGTGTAGGAGCAGTTGCCCCCGATGAGTTCCGCACCGTGAGCCACGTGGCTGGCGATCGACTCGTCGGCGGTCGCCGCCTCCACGGGCGCGATCGCGTCGTAGGGGCAAGCCCAGGCCCCCGTGGCATTGCTGAGCAGGACGACGGTGGCGGCAGTCGCGATGGACAAGGTTGAGACCGCCACCATACCTGGGCTGCGCCGCGACTTCAAGGCGACTTGCCCTCAGAGTCGACGATCCCCGGCGGCGGCTCGACACCAGGGTCGCCGCCAATCTCCACGACCGCGAACCGCAGCCGCACGCTGCGGACTCGGCCGCGGTGCCGGGCGTCGACCTGCAAGTCGCCGACGAGGCGCACGGCGGTAAGTTCGTCGATCCACACCCTCCCTTCGACACGCTCGACCTCCCGGCCCTTCCCCGCCTCCCCGTCGAGCAACTCCAGCGCGTACACGTGAGCCATGCGGCCCTCGACCAGTTCCTGGCTCACCTCGCGCAGGCCCAGGTGGTCTGCGTACGCCCCGAGAGCCGTTGTCCACGGGTCCCACTCGGCAGCGAGCGCCGCGCGGAACGGCTCCGCGTCGGCGTGTAGGACGGGCGCCCCGCCACGGGTGTACAGCCACGCCCGACCCTCCCAGGCGCGTACCTCCGTCACCGGCTTGCCACCTCGTCGCCGAGTGACCTGCCAGTGATCGGCGTCCTGCCAGCGCAGTGAGATGGCCTCGTCTTCCTCGGTGGGCGGCGCGCCCTCGACTTGCGTCGTCCGCGTGATTCGCGCGTCGAGGCGGTGTGGACCGAGGCCCTCTAGGGTGGCGAACGTCACTCGCCGCGCGGCCGCGGGGTACTCGTCGACCACCGGCGGCGGCGCGGGCGCGTCACAGCCCCAGAGCGCCAGCAGGATCGGGAGCAGGTAGCTCACGGAGGGTGTCCCAGGTTCGTTGTACCAGGGCGCTTACCCCCTGTCGCGAAACTGCGCTGGTCACGAGCACGGGGCCGACGCCCGCATCGCCGAACGCGCGCTGCACCGCGTCGAGCACCGACGCGTCCACCGCGTCGGCCTTGGTGAGCACGATGAGCTCGGGTCGGGACAGGAGCGAGGGGTCGTACCGGCGAAGTTCCTCGCGCAAGGTGGACCACCGAGCCAAGGCGGCCTCGGGGAGGCCGTCGGGCTCGCAGTCGACGATCGACACCAGGTGCAACAACATGCGCGTGCGCTCGACGTGGCGCAGGAACTGGTGCCCGAGCCCCTTCCCCTCGGCCGCCCCCTCGATGAGGCCGGGGATGTCGGCCACCACGAAGCTGGCCTCGTCGCCCACGCGTACGACGCCCAGGTTCGGGACAAGTGTGGTGAAGGGGTAGTCGGCGATCTTCGGTCGAGCGGCGGAAATGGTGCTGATCAGCGTGCTCTTGCCGGCGTTCGGGAAACCGAGGAGGCCGACGTCGGCGACCAGTTTCAGCTCCAACCGCAGCCGCCTCGTCTCACCCGGGCCGCCGGGGGTCGTCGTGCGCGGCGCGCGGTTCGTGGACGACTTGAAATTGACATTTCCAAGGCCGCCGCGACCACCCTCCGCGACCACCCGCTCGTCGGCGTCGGCGAGCAGCTCGCAGATGATCACGTCCTGCTCGAGGTCGCGGACCACGGTGCCGGGGGGCACCATGATCACCAACTCCTCGCCGTTTGCGCCCGTCATTTGCCGGTAGTCGCCACCAACGCCGTCGGGGGCCTTCCACTGCGCTCGGCCCCGCAGGTCGAGCAGCGAGCCTAGCCCCGCGTTGGCCCGGAGGATCACGTGACCGCCCCGGCCACCGTCACCACCGTCCGGGCCGCCTTGCGGCACGTACTTCTCGCGCCGGAACGAGGACTTGCCTGGGCCACCCCGCCCCGACGTCACGATGATCTCGACCTCGTCTACAAAACGCATGAGGCGGCGCTGCTAACTCCCCGGCCGCCCGCCACGTGGGACAGGTGCGGCGATACGTCGAGCGGATGTCCGCCCTCCCCCTGATGATCGGTGCGCTGGCCGCGCTCGCGATCGCGTATCGGTACTACTCGGCCTTCATCGCGGCCAAGGTGCTGGCGCTGGACGACACTCGCCCCACACCGGCCCACCGCCTCAACGACGGTCGCGACTACCACCCGACGAACACGTGGATCCTGTTCGGCCACCACTTCGCCGCGATCACCGGTGCGGGACCGCTGATCGGCCCCGTCCTCGCCATGCAGTTCGGCTACCTGCCCGGCTACCTCTGGATCCTGGTCGGGGTGTGCCTCGGCGGCGCCGTCCACGACCTGGTGATCCTCGCGGCGTCGATTCGTCACGACGGCAAGTCGCTGGCCGAGATCGCACGCGCGGAGTTGTCGCCGCTGTCGGGGCTGGTGACCAGCGTCGCGATCTTGTTCATCGTGGTGATCGCGCTCGCCGGACTGGGACTGGCGGTGGTGAACGCCCTCGCCGAGAGCGCATGGGGCACCTTCACGATCGCCATGTCAATCCCGCTGGCGCTGGCGATGGGGGTGTACATGTACCGGATTCGGGTCGGCGACGTGCGAGGGGCCAGTGTCTTCGGCGTGGTGGGACTCCTGGTCGCCGTGTTCCTCGGCGAGAAGGTGGCGAGCAGCACGTTCGCGCCCTGGTTCACGTTCTCTCGCGAGGGCATCACCTACGCCATCGCCACCTACGGATTCGTAGCGAGCGTGCTGCCGGTGTGGCTCTTGCTCTGCCCCCGCGACTACCTGAGTTCGTACATGAAGCTCGGGACCATCGCGGCGCTGGTCGTGGGCGTCCTGGTGGTCAACCCCACGCTCCACGCGCCAGCGATCTCCGAGTTCGCGAGCGGTGGGGGCCCCATCGTCGGCGGGAAGCTGTTCCCCTTCGTGTTCATCACCATTGCCTGTGGCGCCATCAGCGGTTTCCACAGCCTCGTGGCGAGCGGGACCACCCCCAAGATGATCGGCATGGAGACGCACGCCCGACCGATCGGGTACGGCGGCATGCTCCTCGAAGGCCTCGTGGGCATTACCGCCCTGATCGCCGCCGCCTGCCTGCATCCCGGCGACTACTACGCCATCAATGTCGCGACCGAACCGTTCAGCAAGCTCGGCATCTCGATGGTGAACCTACCCACCTTCGAGGCCGAGATCGGCGAGGCCATCGCCGGGAGGCCCGGGGGGGCAGTGTCGCTGGCGGTGGGCATGGCCCAGATTTTCACCGCGTTGCCCGGGATGAGTTCGCTGCTGGGGTACTGGTACCACTTCGCGATCATGTTCGAGGCGCTGTTCATCCTGACCACCATCGACACCGGCA
>CAYHRZ010000371.1:0-5775 GCA_964359125.1 uncultured Klebsiella sp.
GGCGTTCGGCCACGAATCGAGTGTCGCGACAGGGAAAGCTCGCAGACCGGGTCTTCGAGAACACCACGGCGAAGTCGTAGGCCACCGGCGACGGCCCCCCCAGCGTCCACATCGACTCGACACGGTCGATGTCCCACAGCCGCACGGGTGTGCCACAGAGCGCCACCAACGGTGCGTGTCGCGACGACGCTACCACGTCGACGTCGTGTCCATCCTCGAACAACGCCCGGAGCACCGGCATCGTGAGCACGAAGTCGCCCAGCGCCCCGCCGCGCACGAAGCACACCCGCATCAGGGCAGCGGCGAGAGGCGCCCGAAACCGGGCCTGCGCAGGTAGTTGGCGAACCACCCGTCGCACCGGGCGTTCTCGGCGCAGAAGCGGCAGTCGTCGACCTTGTGGAAGCGCACCACGTCGGGGAAGAACAGGAGCGCCTTGTCGCCCTGGTGGTCCGCGTCGACGTACCAGCGGTTGCCGGTCTTTCCCGCGTGCGCCGCGAGGTTGCCCAGTAAACACGCGGGGAGCCCACGGATCGCCACGCGCACCCCCGCGCCCGCCAGGCCCGGTACCACCCGTTGCAGCGCGGCCACGGCCCGGGCAGGCGGTGGCGCCGTAGCGGCGTGCCCACCCTCGATCGGGAATGGGTAGGTGAAGGTGACGCCGCCGACGCCTTGCGACCGCGCCACTCGGCTCGCACCCGCCAGCACCGGCAGGGCCCCCGAGGACAACTCCGTGTTGGCCACCGTGGACAGCCCGGCCGCCCGCGCGGCGGCAAGCACCCGCGCCGCGGACGCGAGGTTGCTGCCTGACTCCCCGGCCTGGAGCGGCAAGACCAGGGTGTCGACCGGGATCGCCCCGGCGACCAGGCCCTCGAGGTCTTCCACGCCAGCGTGCAGCGTCAACCGGCGAACACCCCGCGCCCGCGCGTAGGCGCAGAGCTCCGGCAGGTCCGGCCGCGATGCCGCGCCTACGCCGGAGAACACGACGCTGTCCACGGCTCGCCCGCGTACCGTCGCGGCGGTGAACTGCTCCAGGTTTCGACGGACCTCCGCCGTGTCCATCGACCGGGTGGGCAGGGGCGCCCCGGCCCGCACCCGCCCCGGGTAGCTCCGTTGCAGCCGCACTTGCCGGGCGCGGGGGTGTTACACCGCGCCCGCCTCCGTCCACTTCAGCAAGACCCGCCCGCCTAGGCCTGGGCCTCGCCACCGGCCTGCGGCTCCGCCTTGGCCGCGCGGCGAGCCAACTCGCTCACCATCGCGGCCTTGCGCGCCTCCAGCGCCTCCTTGCCGAGCGCGATCTCCAGCACCTCCTCCATGCGCCCACAGAAGTGGAACGTCATGTCGGCGCGGATCTCGGCGGGAACCTCGACGATGTCTTTCTTGTTGCGCTCGGGCAACAACACCGTGCGGATGCCCGCCCGGTGCGCGGCCAGGACCTTCTCCTTGATCCCGCCCACCGGCAAAACCGCCCCGCGCAGCGTGGCCTCGCCGGTCATGGCCACGTCGGATCCCACGCACAAGCCCGTGAGCAACGACACCATCGCGGTGAGCATGGTGACGCCGGCGCTCGGGCCGTCCTTCGGGATGGCGCCCGAGGGCACGTGCACATGGATGTCGGTGTTCTCGAAGGCCTCGGGGTCGATGCCGAGGTCCGCCGACGCGGCGCGGATGTAGCTGCGCGCCACGCCGACCGACTCCTTCATCACGTCGCCCAGGGAGCCCGACAGTTGGATGCCGCCCTTGCCGCGCATCTTGGTGGCCTCGATGAAAAGGATGTCGCCGCCGGCCGCCGTCCACGCCAAGCCTGTGGCCACGCCCGGCACCGCCGTGCGCTCGGCCACCTCGGCAAAGAAGTGGATCGGCCCGCGGATCTCCTCGATCTTCTCAGCGGTCATCGTGATGGAGCCCGAGAGCGTGTTGGAGGCCACTTCCTTGGCCACCCAACGCGCGACGCTGGCCAACTCCCGCTTGAGGTTTCGTACGCCGGCCTCGCGGGCGTAGCTGGTGACGAGGAACTTCAGCGCCTCGTCGGGGAACTCGATGCGATCCTTCTCCAGCCCGTGCTCCTCGATGGCCTCGGGCAAGAGGTAGTTGCGGGCGATCTTGAGCTTCTCCTCCATGGTGTAGCCTGGGATCTCCAACACCTCCATGCGATCCCGCAACGGCCCGGGGATGGGGTCGCTGAGGTTGGCGGTGGCGATGAACAACACCTTGGACAAGTCGAAGGGGACGTCGAGGTAGTGATCCATAAATGTGTCGTTTTGTTCAGGATCCAGCACTTCCAACAGCGCACTCGATGGGTCGCCCCGGTAGTCCATGCCCAGCTTGTCGATCTCGTCGAGCACGAAAACCGGGTTGTTGGTGCCCGCCTTCTTGATGCTCTTGATGATCTTCCCGGGTAGCGAGCCGATGTAGGTGCGCCGGTGCCCCCGCACCTCGGCCTCGTCGCGCACGCCGCCCAGGCTGACGCGCTGCATCTTGCGACCCAGCGCCCGCGCCACCGACTTGGCCAGAGACGTCTTGCCGACGCCAGGCGGCCCCACGAGGCAGAGGATGGGCCCCTTCATGTCTTTCTTGAGCTTGCGGACAGCCAGGTACTCGAGGATGCGCTGCTTCACCTTTTCGAGGCCGTAGTGGTCCTCGTCGAGGATGCGCGCGGCCTCGTTGACGTCCATCACGTCTTCGGTCTGGGCGGACCAGGGCAACTCGATGAGCCAGTCCAGGTAGGTGCGGCTGACGGTGTACTCGGCCGCTCCGGGCGACATCCGGCTCATCCGCTTGAGCTCCTTGAACGCCACCTTCTCGACTTCCTTGGGCATCCGGGCCTTCTTGATGCCCTTCTTGAGCTCCTCGAACTCCTCCTGCCGGTCGTCGGTTTCGCCGAGCTCCTTCTGGATGGCCTTGAGCTGCTCGCGGAGGAAGTACTCCCGCTGCGCCTTGTCCATCTCGCCCTTCACCTCGGTCTGGATCTTGTTGGAGAGCTCCAGGACCTGGATTTCCTTGTTCAAGAGCGCGATGACCTTGGTCATGCGCTCGCGCGTGTCGAAGGTGTCGAGCAGCTCCTGCTTCTCTTCCACGCCGATGCTGAGGTTGCTGGCGACGATATCAGCAAGCGACCCCGCGTTCTCGATGCTGCGGACGAGGTAGCTGGCCTCCGCGGGGATGTGGGGGGACAGGTCGATGATCTTCTGCGCCAGTTCGCGCATCGTCGCCATCAGCGACTCGTGCTCCGACGAGGTTTCCGTGGCCTCCGGGTACACCCGTACGTGCGCCGCGAGCGTGGGCGAGGTGCCGGTCCAGCGCTCCACCTTGATCCGGGAGAGGCCCTGGATGATGACATTGAGCTTGTTGCCCGGCATCTTCACCGACTTGAGGATCTTCACCACCGTGCCGGTGAGGAACAGCTCACTGGTGTCGGGATCCTCGTTCTTGGCGTCTTGTTGGGCCACGATGCCCAGCAGCTTGTCGCCGGCCAGGGCGCGTTCGACCGCCTCCAGCGACTTGTCGCGACCCACGTTGATCGGGAAGGCCAGGACGGGGAAGATCACCGTGTTGCGGATGGCCAAGACGGGCAGGTCCAGCTCCGGCGGCAGGTTGGGCGGCGAGGCCGAGTCGTAGCTGGGCGGGTCGAAGGCCATGGGTCTCCAGAGGTCTACCGCCGAAGGTATCCCCGGAAGGGTGGCGGGCAAGGAGCGACCGCGTCGCGAACAGCGCCGAAATGTAAAGGTCGGCGGCGCTCGCCCAACCTTGTCCTGTCAAGAGGGACAGCCTACTCGGGCGGCTTGCCGAAACGCCCGCGTTCCGCGAGGCCAGAAGCCCAGGCCGGGACGGCCGGCGGCGCCCAGCCGTCGTCGTCGAGGCCGGTGGGGGCGAAGGCGGGCGGCGGCTCGAAGGTGCCCTGGAGGTCCCACACCACGAGCGCGCCCCCCGTGGCCACCGGCCCTGTCCCGAGGACCAGCGACAGGCGCTCCACGGCCGCGCTCGGCGCGGGCACCACCGGCAGCCGCTCGTGCTCCTCGGCCTGCAGGTCCCGTCGCAAGACCACCCAGCGATAGCCAAGTTTCTGCAACGGCTGGGCATCGACCCCGGGCGGCACCGGCTCCGGCCGCTCCGTGGAGGTGCGCATCGCCCGCACCACCGGGAGGTTGAGTTGCCGTTTGAACCTGGGTGGCCACAGCACCGGCGCCGACTCCCCCATGCCGCCGAACGTCGGCAACCGGAACGTGGTTTGCCACGCGAGACCGTCGTGCTGGATGCGGAAGGGCAGGAACATCAACGCCCCGCCCTCCTTCGACAGCGCCTGCAGCACCGGGGGACAGCGGACGTCGTGCCAGGCGAAGGGGAAGATGCCGCCCCTCGCCTGCTCGAGCAGGCCGAGGACAGCCAGGACGCCGGCCAGGAAGGGGGCCCGGCGGCGCGGCATCGCCGTGGCCACCAGCAGGCACACCGCCACCATCGCGGCCACCATGAAGCGGTAGGGAAACCACAGGCGCGCGAAGAACGGGACGTAGGTGAAGACCACCATGTAGAGCACGTTCACCCTGGGATGTTCGCCGGCCGGGAGGGCTGGTCCCACCGCGAAAACGAGCACCAGGGCCAGCGCGAGCCACCAGCGCCACCTCGACCGGAAGGTGGCGAAGAACGCCAGGAGCAGCGGGGCGCCCCAGGTCCAGTTGGTGAGCAGCGGGGCGCCATAGAACTCCATGAGGAACAGGCCGTGGAGCGAGTTGCCCACGCTGTTGGCGACCGCGCCGGGTAGGGCGAAGATCGACTGCTCGCCCGCGTTGCCCCCCGGCGTGAGACCGGCCTCCCACGACGACGCCATCGGGAAGGCGGCGGGGAGCACCAGCACCACCGCGACCACGCCCGCCAACAGCAGGCGCTGCCACGGCGGCCGACGGCCCAGTAGGAGCGGGATGCACAGGGCGCCTACGAAGAAACTCGCGAACCAGTACGTCCACCCCACCAGCGCGGCCGCAACACCGAGTTTCACCGCCTCCCAGCGTCCCCGGTGGAGCCGCAAGAGGAAGTACGGCACGGCCGGGATGAACCAGCAGAAGGCCTGGGTGGGCCGGCCCGCCGTGAGCTCGAAGAGGCAGAAGGGGTTCACCATCCACAACAACGAGGCCGCGAAGGCGCGTTCGTCGCTCCCGCTGACCATCCGGGCCAGCGGCCGGAAGGTCAGCGCGTTGCCGACGAGGATCACCCACGTCCAGGCTGGGGAGTAGCGCTGTCCTAGCGCCCACTGCAGCGGGACGGAGAGCACGGCGTCGACGAAGTTGTTGCCGGTGTGCGTGAAGACGTCCTTCCCCAGCGGGTAGAAGAAGGCACGGGTAAAGGAAGGATTTCCACCGTTCTCCACCGCGAGGCGGATCCAGTCGTAGAACCACCAGGTCCCGAACGCGTCGACGCCATCGCCCACCACCGCCCCCGGCTGCAGCGCCGCCGGGAGCACGCCGATGGCCGCCACGAGGCCAAACACCAGCAGTTCGGAGCGAGGGGAGCGCACCCGGGGGAACTATCAGGATAGATTCCGCCGCCCCAGGGGTGCCCGTGCTTCTCGGCCTACTGCTCGCCTGTCCCCCCGCGGAAGAAACCGTGCCCCCGCCGCCGTACGGCAGGATCCTTAAAAACGCCGGCGGCGTCTACGCCGGCGCCGCCCGCATCGACATCACGCCGACCATCGTGGAGACCTACGAGGACATCAACGGCAACAACGAGTTCGACGGCTGCTACACGGCCCCGACGGGGACGCGCGGCGGTTGCGACGAGCCCTAC
>CAYHRZ010000372.1:0-5769 GCA_964359125.1 uncultured Klebsiella sp.
GGTCGCAGGGGCCGGTGGTATTGAAGAAGCGGGGCATCCTTCCGGAGCGTATCCGAGGGGCGCCGGACGGGTTGCGCGGCCCGGGCCGCCACGCCCCGGCGGCGAGGCGGGATAGCCCCGCGCCGGTTCCCCGTGGAGGCCCCGTGGACGTCCTGACTCTAGTCCTGCTCGCATGCACCGACCCCGCCGACACCGGCGGCAAGGACGCGTCGCCCGACACGGCGAACGACACGGCAGTCGACACCGCCGCCGACACCGGGCACGACACCGCGTCCGACACCGGGCACGACACCGCCGGCGACGAGCTCACCCTCGCCTCCGGGCCGTACCTGCTCACCGTGGGCGAGCCCCTCGCCGAGACCTGCGGCGGTGGTCTCGCGGGCGACGCGCTCCGGGAGGGGAGCAGGGCGCCGGTCGACGTGAGCGTGGAGGGTATCGCGCTGGCAATCGCCAGCCCCAACCCGGAGGACCTCACCTGGGTGGGCACGCTGGAAGGGGGCGAGCTGTACGCGACGCAGGTAACCAGCGCCGACTACACCACCCTCGGCTACGACTGCGTGCTCGAGTACGGCTGGTGGATCGCGGGCAGTGTCACCTCCGACAATACCGCCGCGGGGTCGCTCGGGCTCGACTACACCCCGCTCTCGGGCACCGAGTGCGACGCGCTCGCGGCCGAGGGGGGCTCCGTCGTGCCCTGCGGCTGGTCGGTGGCCTACGAGATGGTGGCCTCGCCGTAGCGGCGGCGGGCCTCAGTCCGGGTCACAGGCCCCGTCGCAGTAGCTCACCGCCTCCCCGGTGGTGAGGAAGTGGTACAACGACGCCTGCGCGGTGGGCTCGAAGAACACGAGGTCGTGGGGGTCGGTGCCCTCTTCCATGGGGACGTTCGTTTCCGGCACCGGCCCGAGCCCGTAGTCGTAGTCGAGCAGGGCGTTTTCGCCGCTGACCGGCCCGTCGACCGGGTCCAGTCCCAACAAGGTCTGGTTGCCGGGGCCCAGGTAGCGGGCGCCGATGGCCCGCGCCAGGACCTCGGTGGAGAGGTTGGGCACCTGGTGGTCGCCCACCCCCTCCATCAAGAACACCTGGTGCACGGGACTGCCGGGGAAGGGGTCGTCGGTGATGGCGGTGGCGTAGCCGCTGGGCTCGGCCCGGTCCCACAACATCTGCACGTAGCCGAGCACCAGTTGCACCACCCGCGGGTCCTCGAAGCGGTCGACGACGAAGGGGGTGGCATAGTCGGACCAGTACACGCTGCGCGGCAACATCAGGCTGTACGCCACGCCGGGGACGACGAGCACGCCGCGCTCGATGTCGGGGGTGATCGCCATGTAGGTGGCGCCGTAGATGCCCCCCTGGCTACCGCCGATGTAGTAGTGGGTGTCGGGATCCACCACCGGGACACCCTCGAAGTTGAGCACCGGGGCGTCGGCCATCGTGCCCGACAGCGTGCGTAGCGCCACGGCCAGGTTCACCATCGCCTGCTGGCTACGGTCGGGGATCGAGGCAAACAACGACACGTCGCCCCCGGCGGCGGCGGCGGCGATGACCACCACGTCGTCGCGACTCATGCCCACCCAGTCCATCGAGAGCACCACCGCGCCGAAGTTCTCGGCGGCGGCGTAGTAGCCCTCGCTGTCGACGCTGTAGCGGCTGCCGAAGAGGCCGTGGCCGTACTGCACCACCGGCCGCTGGCGGCCCACGGCCGAGTTGGGCACGAGCAAGACGAAGGGGTAGGGGTAGGTGCCGTTGGGCTCGGGGAGGTCGTCGTCGCCGAGGTTCAGCACCCCCCCCCGCCCCCCCGGGGAGAGGTACAGGGGCACGTCGATGGTGCCCTCCACCCGGAGCGCCAGGTAGGCGTTGGGGGCGGTCTCCACCGAGGTGAGGGTGTAGGTGGCGCCGCCGCCGATGGTGGCGAGGGCGTCGTCGCGCATGTGCAGCAGGCGACGGGTGTTGTTGTCGCGACTCGAAACAGTGAAGTCCCAGGCCAGTTGCAGGGTGGCGGTGTCGACCCCGGCGGCCGACAGGTGTGCGAAGATGTCGGCGTACAAGCCACGCCGTGACTCGACACTGGGCTCGGCGGACGCGGTGTTGTCGCGCAGCGCGGCGAAGGTGGCCGAGGGGGCGACGGCGTTGCCCACCTCGTCGACGATTCCACGCAGCGCCACGACGTAGCGGTGCCCGGGGACGAGCAGGTCCACCGGCCGCAACATGATGGCGCGGCGAGTGTCGTCGTCGTGACTCCTGTCGAGCTCGGCGAAGTGGGCCACGCGCGCCCCGGTCGTGGTGTCGAGGATCAGCGTGGGGGAGCTGTCGAGCAGCGAGTCGCCCGGCGCGTTGGGCCCGGCGAAGCCCTGGTCGGTGGCGCCATCGAGGAAGGCGATGGGCCCCGCAGCCGGGGAAAAACCGTCGGCGACGTTGAGCAGTTCGGGCGACGACTGGGTGCCCTCGTCGGAGACCGGTAGCGTCTGGTCCCCGAAGGCCACCCGGGCGCCGGTGGGCGTGGTCGTGTCGGCCACCAGGTACACGTTGCTCGGGAAGGGCAGGCCGCACACCTCGGGGACGAGGGGGTCGCAGGCGCCGTCGAGGAAAGGGCCGAGGAGGCTGGTGTCGGCGATGTCGGCGGTGTCGTCGGGGTCGTCGGTGTCGTCGGGGCCGCCCGGCGGCGGCTGCGAGTCGGTGGCGGTACAGGCGAGGAGCCAGAGCATCCGGGACTGTAGCGCGGCGCGCCGTCACCTCAGCGCGGCCATCACCTGGTCCGGGGTGACGACGTCGCTCCCGGGGTTCGCGCCCCGGAGCCACAGCGCACACACCACGCGGCGCCCACGGACGAACGGCGCCGCGTGGGCGCGGGCGCGGAGCTCGGCACGCCACCGGGAAACGTCAGGTCGACGGGCCCACTTTGCCTCGCCCACCAGCACGCTCTCGCCGTCGAGCGACTCGGCGACGACGTCGAACTCCGCCGGGCCGGCGGGACCGGCCCCCCACCAGCGGGAGGCCACCCCCCACGCGGTGTCGGCCAGGTGGAGGTGGGGCACCGACTCGCGGGCGAGCACCTCCCAGGCCTCGGCGCAGTGCTGGGGGAACGCGGCGGCGACGCGCGCCTCGACGGGATCGAACAGGTCGCGAGCCAGGAGCGTGCGTGCGGGCTGGACGAAACGAAACCAGTAGGCGAGCAGCGGGTCGTCGATGCGGTACAGCGTTCGCTTGGACGACCGCTCGTCGTCCCCGAAGGGCACTTCCTTCCGCAGGTAGCCGAGGTCGATGAGGTTGGCGAGCGGCCGCGTTAGGGCTCCAGCAGGTTTCCCCATGCGCGCCGCGATCTCGGACAGCCGGTTGCAGCCCATGCCTACGACGCCGAGGAGCGTGGTGGCCTGGGTGGCGGTGCGCATTTCGTCGAGCAGGAGGCCCTGCGGCTCGTCGTGCAACACGCCGTGGCGGTGGAGGACCAGGTCGCGGATGGCTTCGCGGAGAGACGAATAGCCGCTCGCGAGCTCCCAGTACCGGGGAACCCCCCCCCACACCGACCACGCCTCCACGGCGTCCGCGCCCGACGCGCCCAGCGCATCGACGATCCAGCCCGGCCGCAGGGGGGTGAGGCGCAGGATCTCCTGCGCCCGGCCGTAGAGCGGAGCAGCGCGGTCCAGCGCTAGCCCCTGCATCATGCGTTGCGACGAGCCGCAGAGGACGAGACGCAGGCGCGGCGGGCCGGGCCGGTCGACGATCCGTTGCAGCACGCTGGGGAGTCCCGGGTCCGAAACCACGAGGTAGGGGAACTCGTCGAGGACGAGGTTCAGGCGCTCCACCCGCGCTTCGAGCGACCTGAACAGGGCCTCCCACGACGGGTAGGTGGCGGCGTCGAAGTGGGGGACCACCCGCGCGATCTCGGTGGCGAGTGACTGGACCTGTGCTGTCGACTCGCGCTCGTCCGCGAGGGCATACACGTCGCCCACCCCGCAAAGTTGCTGGAGGAGCGCGGACTTCCCGCATCGACGCCGACCGTAGACGACGGCGAGCCGCGACTCGGCTCCGGCGAGGAAGCGCCGGAGTCGCCGCGTTTCGTCGTCTCGGTCGAGGAACGGGAGCACCACCTGTTACATGTATCTCAAACATCATGTTTGTCAAACAGGTATCTTCGTGCGGGCCCGCGACGCCTCCACGCTGGGCCGCCGCTCAGTCCGCCAGGTCCCAGATCGCCTTGACGATCACGTTGGTGGCGGGCCAGTCCCAGGAGCCCGAGAGCACCGCCAGCTCGTCCTCGTTGCCGTCGCCGTCCTTGTCGATCTTGGAGCCGGTGTTGCTGGCGATGGCTTCGAGTTGATCCTGGAGCCTCGGATCCTCCATCTGGTACTCGTAGGCGTTGACCCCGAGGAACTTGGCCTGCGCTGAGCGGAGACCGCTCTCGGCGTCGCTGCGGCTGGCCGCCCCGGGACAGGCGCCGCTGGGGACGGTGTGCCCCTCGTTGCGGTCCCGCATCAGGTTCTCGGCAAACACCGCGATCACCCGCTTGCTGCCGCTGCGCCAGCCCACGCCGGCCTCGCTGCCGGTGCCCGTGGCGCTACTGTCGTTCAGCCCGGAAACTTTGCCGTTGAAGGCGTCGGCCCCGTTGGCCTTGAAGGGCTTGATGTCGTAGTACTCGTCGTACTTCTGGTCGCAGTCCTGGTCGTAGCCGTTGCCCAGGGCGGCCTGGACGATCGCCTCGTAGCCGTCGCCGGCGTCGTCGCCCCCCCACTGGAACTCCAGGCTCGTCATCGCGTTCTTGGCTCGCGATCGATCCGTCGTGAGCTGGGTGGGCAGGGTGTAGGGGTAGCCGGCCCAGGCCTGGAACCACTCGCCGTCGACCATGTAGTCGTCGTAGGTGGCCACGCCCACGGCCACGTCGGCGCCGCTGTCGAACAGCGCGTCCACCAGTTGCCCGCCGTCGACGTTGAGGTCCACCCGGTAGCAGTCGTACCAGTAGGCGATGTCGATGATCAGCATCACGTCGACCTTGTCGTCGGGGACCTCGTCGTCGGGGATCTCGGTGTCGGCCGTGTCGCGCGGGTCTTCCTCGGTGTCGTCGGTGTCTTGTTGGGGCTCGTAGCCGCTGTCGTCGTGCTTCCCGCCTTCGCGGGGGGTTTCTTCCTGGAAGCCGTAGTCGGAGCAGGCCAGGATGAACGGGAGGGTGAGCACAGCGCGCATCGGGCCGCAATAATCGTCCCGGGCGAGGCGGCAAGCAAGTGTTTTCGCTCATTCTCGGGTGCTGGGCTGAGCCCACGCCGTCGCCGTCGTCACCGGCTACCGAGGCGGTCGCGACCGTCGACGACACGCAGGCCCGGCTCCAGGCGGAGCTGCGCGCGCTGGTCGCCGCGCTCACCGAGGCGGGTCGTTACGACTGCTGCGTGGAGGCGCCGTGCCAGTACTGCGCCACGCGCACCGCCGGGTGTAGCTGCGGGGAGGGGCTCCGCGAGGGCGAGCCGGTGTGCGAGGAGTGCGCCATGGGCTGGGCCCAGGGCCGCGGTGCCGAGCCGGGCGTGGACCCCGGCAAGGTGTGCTCCTTCCTGGAGGCCGACCGGGCGATCCGGTCCGCGCAGGCCAGCGGCGAACCCTGTCGTGAGTGCGGCGAGGCGGTGACGCGGCAGGTGGAGCGGCTGCGGCGGTGACGGGGGCGCGGCGGCTGGGCCGGGGGATGAGGTGGGGGTAGGTTTGATGCATGATGCGGCGCACCACCACCACCGCCCACGACGAGGACCTCGCGACGCTCTACCCGCCGATGCTGCGGAAAGCGATGGACCT
>CAYHRZ010000373.1:0-5767 GCA_964359125.1 uncultured Klebsiella sp.
CCCCGCCACGCACATCGTGGCCGGGGGGGTCGGGGGCGCGGCCGCGACGGTCATCGACGCCCAGGGCGCGGGCGCGGTCGCCACCTTCAACGGCGGCGAGGGCGCGGGCGCGGAACTGGTGGGCTTCACGCTGGCCAATGGTAGCGGCTACGAGGAGGAGACCACCAGCTCGCGCAGCTGCGGCTCTTCCACCACCTGCACCGACCACTTCACGATGATCTGCGGCGGCGGCATCTACGTCGACGGCGCGGAGCCCACGCTCCACAACCTGGTGCTGCGGCAGAACATCGTGGAGACGCCGGCCGACTCGTCGACCTCCACCGACTTCTACTACTACTTCGGCTTCGGCGGCGGCCTCTGCGTGCGCAACGCCACGCTCGCGGTCGACGCGTTGAAGATCGAGCAGAACGCGGCCGACGACGGCGGCGGCATCTACGTGGAGAGCGGTGCCTCGCTGGAGGTCACCCACAGCACGTTGTACAGCAACACTGCCGAGAACGGCGCGGGCGCGATGGTCGACGGTGGCAGCTTCGAGAGCAGCAACAGCATCTTCGCGTGGAACAGCGCCAGCAACGCCGGCGGCGGCATCCACGCCGTCGATGCCTCGGTGGTGCTGGTGAACGTCACCATCGGCGAGTGCGAGTCGCCGGCCGACGGCGGCGGCGGCATCAACGCCTCCGGCTCCACGTCCTTGCGGCTCCTCAACAGCATCCTCTACGGGGCCAACGCCGGCTACGGCATCGTGATCGGCAGCAGCGCGAGCTACTCGGGTTCGTACTCCGACGTCTACGGCAACACGACCGACGAGTACTCCGGCATCACCGACCCCACGGGCACCTCCGGGAACATCTCCTCGGATCCCGACTTCGCCTCGATCACCGACGACGGCGACTACACCAACGACGACTGGTCGCTGAGCACCGGCTCCGCGTGCATCAACACCGGCAACTCCTCCGCCGCGTACGACGACGACGACGGGACCCGGAACGACATGGGGGCGTTTGGGGGGCCCGGCGGGAGCTGGTAGTCGCTTCACATGGTTGGCCCTCGCTTCTCGCGAGGGCGGCCCCGCGGGGGCTCGTGTCCGTGGGGTGCATGACGACAATGAGCTCGTGGTCCGTCGCGCATCCGCTGGGCGGGGCGGGCGCCGGTGCGAGTCGATGGCTGCGCGCGGCGACGGGCGCTATGATCGAGGCATGAGCGCCCGCGGAAACCTCGCCGACCCTGGCTACGAGCCCTCGGACGACGACCTCGCGCGCCTCATGCACGATGCATTCGAGCACCTCGGTAGCGCGCGCGAGGAGAGCCTCAGGGCGATGAGGGCCCGGATCGAACGGCTCCAGGCGGAGGCCCGTGCGCGCTTCGACGCCGCGCGGCGAACGCCCACTGGCGCGTGAACCCCGCCCTTCTCGTCATCGCAGGTCCCTACGGCGCTGGGAAGACGACGGTCACAGCGCGCCTTCGTGCCGACCACTGGAGCGAGGGGGTGGAGTACCTGAACCCCGACGACGTGGCTCGAGACCGCTTCGGGGACTGGAACTCGCCTGGTGCCGTGCTGAAGGCGGCCCGCTGGTCGGAAGCCCGCCGAGAGGAGCTCCTCGCGCGGGGGTCGGGGATTGCGTTCGAGACCGTCTTCTCGGCGCCGGACAAGGTGGAGTTCATCCACCGCGCGCGGCAAGCGGGCTACTTCGTTCGGTTGTCCTCATCGGGACCAACGACCCACGCATCAACGCCTCGCGCGTGGCGGATCGGGTCATCCGCGGGGGCCACATCGTGCCGATCGAGAAGATCGTCAGCCGCTACGAGCGCTCCACGGCGAACCTCCCTCTCGCCATCGACATCGCCCACCGGGTGTACGTGTTCGACAACTCGGTCGACGGGGTCGAGGCCCAACCGTGCGCACGCACGCAGGACGGCCAGCTGCGCAAGGTGTACGGACACCTTCCGGCCTGGGTGAGCGCCGCGGTGGAGCACCTGCCTCGTCACCCCGCTTTCGTCGATCTGCGGCGCGCAGGCTGACCACTGCGCGAGCGCGGACGCGAAGGATCGACCTTGCAGGTTGCTTCCAGGTCGTGTTGTCCCCATCTACCCCAAGGCGGGGCGAACGGGAGCTGGTAGACGAAAGCACCGGTTGAACGCTGGCCAAACATCAACGGTTTCGCGGACGACACTCGCGCCGAGCCGCCGGTCCACGAAACGGGGCCCGTCAGCCGCCGGCAGTCTCTCCGACAGAGGAAAGGACACTGGCGATGAGGCCGTCCGACAGCCACAGTCCCGAGGCGCGCAGCGCGTACAGGTGCGGCGCGAGCGCCGGCACCTCACCTCTCACCTTCGCGGCGATGAGGATGCCGATCGAGCCAACCACAGCCACGCCCATCGCCTCGGCCGTGAGCCGGCCCTGCCGTTCGTCGATGAGCAGCCGATCCGCGCCGAGTTCCACGGCAACGGCGATGGCCTGCGACTCGCCCAGGTGGAGGCCGCTGCCGAGAAGCGCCGCGACCACATCACCTCGGGTCGGCGTCACGACGCGAATCCACGAGGCTGCGCGGACCTCCGCCGCGCCCGCGAGACCGGCGCCTACCACAACGACCTCGTCGAATACCGCCTGCGGTACCAGCACCTCGGGCGAGAGCCGGTGAATCAGCTCCAGCTGCCCGATGGCGGCGAGGTGGATCAGCGGACCTGCGTCAGCAACGACGATCACGCGCGACCGATCGCCTCGCCCGCTCCAATCTCCCGCTCCAGCTCGTCTTCGTCAAGGTCGAACGGCGAGATCCGGTGGGTACCGAGCACCTGCACGAACACCGCCTGGGGCATGTGCGCCAGCTCGGCCGCCTTCGCGTACCCCAGCCGCCGCTGCCGAACCTGATCGACCAGCCAGAGCAGTCGCAGCTCCGAGGACACCTCGGCGGCGGACCACTGCTGGTGCCGGAAGGCTTCAGCGGGAAGCTCCACTTCGACGGCGTACGGGCGGGAGACGGACATCGCTCCAGGATAGCACCCGCCGGCGCCGACGACGACCCCAGGGCGACGGACTCTCGGCCTCCCCACCCTCCCGCACGCCCACCAGCCACCGTTTCGCGAGCGAGCACCCGATGGCGGGCCCGCCCGGACCTAGTCGGGCGCCCGCGTGCCCGGCGGACGCCGGGAGGGCGGCCTGGCGAGCGCGTATTCAACCACATGGTTATATATGCCTGCGGTGCGCGACCCCCTCAGCCAGACCTTCGCCGCCCTCGCGGATCCCACGCGGCGCGGGCTCCTGGCACGCCTCGCCAGCGGCCCCGCGAGCGTGAACGACCTCGCCGCGCCCTACCTCGCCGAGATGAGCCTCCCGGCCGTGACCAAGCACCTCAAGGTGCTCGAACGCGCCGGCCTCGTCACCCAGACCCGGAAAGCACAGTGGCGGCCACGCCACCTCAACGTCGAGCCGCTGCAGGAGGCCCACGACTGGATGGAGGCCTACCGGCAGTGCTGGGAACAACGCCTGGACCGGCTCGGCGCGTTCCTGCAGTCCGTGTCGCCCTCCCCCACCACCCCCGAGGAATCGCCAACATGTCCACCGACGCCCCGACGAACATCCTGAAACTCCAGCGCGTGTACGCTGCGCCAGTGTCCGCCGTTTGGCTCGCCTGGACCGACGACGCGCAGGTGGCGCAGTGGTGGGGCCCGCGCGGTCACACCATCACCACCCACGGCAAGGACCTGCGCCCGGGCGGCCACTGGCGCTTCACGATGCACGGGCCCGACGGCACCGACTACCCCAACGTCGTCCGCTACCGCGAGGTGGAGCCGCTGCGACGCCTCGCCTACGACCACGCCGGGAGCGACGACGCGGAGCCCTTGTTCCGGGTGACGGTCACGTTCACCGAGGTGGCGGAGCACACCCGCCTCGACTTCGAGATGATGTTCGCCTCCCCCGAGCAAGCCCGCCAGGCCGCGGCCTTCGTCAAGAAGGCCGGCGGCGAGTCGACCTGGGACCGCCTCGCCGAGTACCTCGACGACCAGGCCGGGCAGCACCGCTTCTACATCAATCGCAGCTTCGACGTGCCTATCGAGCGGATGTACGACGCCTGGACCGTCCCCGAACGGCTGGCGCAGTGGCTCCCCCCCACCGGGTCCACGATGGTGTTCCTCCACGCCGACATTCGCGCCGGCGGGACCAGTCACTACGTCATGTCCAACCCGCAGTTCACCATGTGGGGCCGGGTGTCGTACCTCGAACTCCAACCGCCTCGCCGCCTGGTCTACACCCAGGAGTTCTGCGACGAAGCAGGCAACCTCTCGCGCCACCCCTTCGCGCCCACCTGGCCCGCGACGATGCGCACCGTCGTCACCTTCACCGCGGAGGGGCCGGATCGCACACGCGTCACGGTGCAGTGGGAGCCGTGGAACGCCGCGTCGCCGGAGGAGGTGGCCACGTTCCTCGGTGGCCGCGCGGGCATGACCCAGGGGTGGACCGGGTCGTTCGACAAGCTGGAACTGTTCCTGGCGCAGGCGTAGCCCACGCCGTCGGCGAACCTCGCCGCCGGCGCGTCGAGTATTGCCGCGCCCGCGCCCCGGGGTGTACCCTCCCCGACCATGCGCCCACTCGACGCTCGCGTCTCCACCACTCCCCTCGCCGCCCGGGCGATCCTCGCACTCGTCCCGGTCTTCCTCGTCGCATGTCGCGACACCGAACCGCCCGACGACACGGTACCGAAAGACACCGGCAGCCCGGACGGTGTCGACGCCGACGCCGACGGCTTCACCACCGAGACCGGAGACTGCGACGACACCGACGGGGGCGTTTTCCCCGGCGCCACCGAGACCTGCGACGGCCGGGACAACGACTGCGACGGCGACGTCGACGAGGAACTCCGCACCACCTGGTACACCGACGCCGACAGCGACGGCTACGGCGACCCCGCCCAGGGCAGCGAGGCCTGCGAGGCCCCGATCGGCATGGTGGCCACCGGCGGCGACTGTGACGACACCGACCCCAGCGCCTACCCCGGCGCCCGGGAGGCCTGCGACGGCCTCGACAACGACTGCGACGGCGAGGCCGACACCGGCCTGACCACGACGTTCTACGCCGACGCCGACGGCGACGGTTTCGGCGACGCGGCCGCGCCCCGGGAGGCCTGCGAGGCACCCGACGAGTTCGTCGCCGACGACACCGACTGCGACGACACGACCGCGAGTGCCTACCCCGGCAACCCCGAGGCCTGCGACACGCTGGACAACGACTGCGACGGCACCGTCGACGAGGGGGTGACGACGACCTACTACGCCGACATCGACGACGACGGCTACGGCGACCCGGGTTTCAGCCAGGAGGCCTGCGCCCTGCCCACCGGGTACGCAGCGAGCGACGACGACTGCGACGACGCCGACCCCGCGATCAACCCCGGCGCCGCCGAGGTCTGCAATGGCATCGACGACGACTGCGACGGTGAGATCGACACCGGCGCCACCGACGCGGCGGAGTGGTACGCCGACGCCGACCTCGACGGCTACGGCGACGAGAGCACGGCCACGACCGCTTGCGACGCGCCTACGGACTACGTGAGCGCCGGCGGCGACTGCGACGACACCGACCCGGCCTACTACCCGGGAGCCACCGAGAGTTGTGACGACCCCGAGGACTACAACTGCGACGGCTCCGTGAGCTACGCCGACGCCGACGCCGACGGCTGGGCCGCCTGCGAGGACTGCGACGACGCCGACGCCAGCGTCAACCCGGGCCAACTCGAGTCGTGCAACGGCACCGACGACGACTGCAACGGCC